>DATBYR010000196.1:0-3796 GCA_036513565.1 Methylocella sp.
ATCGCAGGAAAGCTCGGCGCCGCGCAAGGCCGCGCCGGTATCGGTTGTAAAGAATGGATTGCCGGTGCCGCCGGCGAGAACCACGATCCGGCCCTTGCCAAGATGATGCAACGCCGCCTGGCGCGAATACGCCTCGCAAAGAGCGGGCATTGGCAAGGCCGAGAGGGTTCGCGCCGCCCGGCCTTGCTTCTCGATCGCATATTCGAGGGCGAGCGCGTTCATCACCGTCGCGAGCATGCCGATCGAATCGGCGCGGGCCCGCTCGATGCCCTTGTCCGCGCCTTCAATGCCGCGAAAAAAATTGCCGCCGCCGGCGACCACCGCGACCTCGATACCGCGCGCCGCGACCTCTTTCAAATCCGCCGCGATCCGCGCCAGGGTGTCTTGGTCAAGACCATGGCTTCGCGCGCCCATCAAGGCTTCGCCAGAGAGCTTCACAACAATCCGCCGCCAAGCCGAAAATTTCGGCGGAAACCTGGTTTCGCCCGGTCCGGTCATTGGCTGGCCGCTGCTTCCCTGTCCGCCCCACAGCCCGATTACGAAAGCCCACTCCGCGCTTCGCCATCTTATACCATGAGTCGTGGATGACGGCCCATGGCGTCTTTACTCTAACGATTTTTTCGACAATATCTCACCGTAAAATTAAAGAGATTTGTTCATGATCGACTCAACCGCCCGTGAGGCCGCTCAGACGCGCCTTCGCGGTGTATCGTTGGGTCCGTCCCGCCGTGCCACCGGAGCCGGGCCAAACGTGCCGCGCCACTGGCTCGCCGACAGGGTCACGGCCGGCCGCTCCATCCCCCTGTTTTGCAAAAACCCTAGAAGCGGCCATATGTGGTTAGAGTTCTCGAATCAGAGTGGTGGAGAATGGTAAAATGCAGGGTGTTAACGCAGTGAAAATGCCCGGCAATGTGCCTCTCCCGCCTTATGGGCAGCGCGGCTGCGCGGCGGTTATCGCGGGCCTTGGATGGTTTGGCTTGGGCGTGCAGCTCTACTTCAATATTCAGGACGCGCTCGTCAAAAACTTCGCGGGGCATCTCATCAATTACTTCAGCTTTTTCACGATCGAGACCAATCTCCTTGTCGCCCTCGCGCTCACGATTTATTGCGCATGGCCGCAAGCGGAGCAATTTTTGACCACGCCAAGCGTCACTTCGGCGCTTGTCGTTTATATTATCGTAGTCGGCGTGGTCTATGCGGTGCTTTTGCGGCATTTATGGCACCCGCGTGGATTGCAGCTTCTCGCCGACATTGCGCTGCATGATGCCATCCCGCTCCTGTACCCCTTCTATTGGCTGGCGTTTCTGCGAAAGGGCATGCTGCGATGGAGCGATCCCGCCTGGTGGCTCGTCTTCCCTGTCCTGTATTTCCTCTATAGCATGCTGCGTGGCGCGGCCTTTGGCATCTATCTTTATCCTTTTTTCGACGTCGCGCAGCTCGGGTTTGCGCGGGTCACGATGAATGGAATCGTTTTGCTCGCCGTCTTTTTTGGGCTTGGTGTCGTTGTGACTGCCATCGACCATGCCCTGGCCGCCGGCGAGAGCGGGCGGCGCGGGCTTGGCAGGGCAGCCGAACTCTGACAAATAGGACCATTGACGGTTCATCTCCATGCTTCAGGGAGACGCCATCGCCCTGGCGCAAACCGCGACAACACCCGCTGGAAACGGCGTCCTCTTTCGCGCATTATCGCGACGGCTTGACCTCGCCGCGCGGAACGATTTCAACTCAACGAGACCGTCATGACAAAGAAGCTTTTGTTCCTGTTGGACACCGATCCGGCACCGAGCGTTTTCGACACGGTGGTCGGCTATGACGGCGGCGCCGATCACGTCATCGGCTATGGCGGCGTGACGCCGGAAAGCGCCGCCGCGCTCGTCGACGGAACGATCTACACGCGCGGCCCCAAGGAAAAGCAATGTACGGCGATCTTCGTCGGCGGCGGCAGCATGACCGCCGGCGAGGTGGTGTTCAAGGCGGTCAAGAAGCGCTTTTTTGCCAATTTCCGTGTGTCCGTGATGTTGGACAGCAATGGCTCCAACACCACGGCGGCCGCTGGCGTCGCGCTGCTCGCCAAAGCGAAGTCGCTCGCCGGCAAGAAAGCGATCGTGCTCGCCGGCACGGGCCCGGTCGGCATGCGCGCCGCGGCGATGCTGCATATCGAAGGCGCCGAGGTCGCGATCACCTCGCGCTCAAAACAGCGGGCGGATGCCGCAGCCAAGGCCATCAACGATCGCTTCGGCTTTGCGCCGGCGCTCATCGAGGCCTTCGACAACGAAGCCCGCGCGGCGGCGGTCAGGGGCGCGCAGATCGTGTTCGCCGCAGGCGCCATCGGCGTCCCGTTGCTCGATGAAAAGGACTGGCGGAATGACCCGGCGATCGAACTGATCGCCGACTGCAATGCGCAGCCGCCGCTCGGGATCGGCGGCATCGAGGCGATCGACAAGGCAATAGAGCGTCACGGCAAAATCGTGATCGGCGCGCTGGGCCTAGGCGGCCTGAAAATGAAACTGCATCGCGCCTGCATCGGTCAGCTGTTCGAAAGCTCCGATCAGGTGCTCGATGCCGAGAATATCTATGCGCAAGCCAAAGCCCTGGCGTGACTTTCGAGGACCGCGGCAACCATGACCACGAATAGTTCTATTCAGACCTTTCTCGACGATCTCGCCAGCGAACGCCCGGCCCCTGGCGGCGGCGGCGCGGCGGCGCTGTGTGGCGCCATCGGCGCGGCGCTCGTCTCCATGGTGGCCAATCTCACCATCGGCAAAAAGGACTACGAAGCGGTCTCTGAAGACCTCAAGTCCGTGAACGCCAAGGCGGAGGCGCTGCGCGCCGAGCTCACGCGGGCAATCGAAGAAGATGCCGTGGCGTTCAATTCGGTGATGGCCGCTTATGGACTGCCGCGTGCGACCGAGGAAGAGAAAGCCAAGCGCGCCGCCGCGATTCAAGCGGCGCTTAAAGATGCGACGCTCGCGCCCTTGCGCGCCGTCAAAGCCTGTTTCGAGGTCATCCGCCTCGCCGCCGCCGCGGCGGAACAAGGCAATCTCAATGTCACCAGCGACGCGGGGGTTGCCGTCCTTGCGGCGAGCGCCGGACTGCGCAGCGCGGCATTAAATGTGTTCGTCAACGCCAAGGCGATCAAGGATCGCGATTTCGCCGAAAAACACATCGCCGAGGTCAATGCGCTGCTCGCGCAGGCGTCGGCGGCGACGGAATCCGTCTATCAGACAGTCAGAGCCAAGATCGGCTCGTAAATTCGCGATAGCATGGCGTAACCGCATTACGTTGTGCATCCTCTCTCCGCGTTGAAGGAAAAAACGTTGGAAGTCTACAAGATTATGGTAAGCTGTTATTGTCCTGGCGTAGACGACTAATTAAATAGTGGCTTTGACTTAGAGATAAGGACAAACAGAAGAATTCTTTCAGCTTTTACAAGTGAGGTTGTCATGCAATACTACAAAGGCAAGAGACGCTCAGCTTTGTTGAGGGGAGGATTTGCGGCGCTTTGCGCCGCGCTGGCAGTGGCGGCGGCTGGCAGCGCCTCGGCCGCTCCAACCGAGACGGTGCTGCACTCGTTTACGGGCAGCGACGGGGCTAATCCCGACGCCGGCCTGATTGCCGACAACGCCGGCAATCTTTACGGCACGACAAGCAATGGCGGCGCGTTTGGACAGGGCGTGGTGTTCAAGCTCTCGCCGGGCGGGACCGAGACGGTGCTGCACTCCTTTACGGGCGGTGACGGCGCAACGACGTCAAGCCCGCTTCCGCAAAACATGCCTGAGTTCAAGCTGTTCGACAT
>DATBYR010000197.1:0-2263 GCA_036513565.1 Methylocella sp.
CGCCCGGAGAGATTCGAACTCCCGACCCCTAGATTCGTAGTCTAGTGCTCTATCCAGCTGAGCTACGGGCGCCGCGAGCGCGATGGTCTTGTCGGGGCCAACATGGCCGCCCCGGCCTCACGAAATGACGCGCGGAAACCGGCGCGACACTTAGCCGCTCGGCGTCATACTGGCAATAGGGGCCACGGCAGGGAAATGCTATCTCTTTATTTCGTGCCAACGGCGGCCTGTGGCAGGGTAACACGGAATTTCGCGCCAGAATTCTCTGCATCGGCGCCGGGGACGAGCGTGATGGCACCGCCATGGCCGTGCACGAGATCGGCCGCGATCACGAGGCCGAGGCCGGATCCGCCGGAACGGCTTGAGCTGAAGGCGGTGAAAAGCCGCGCCTGCGTGCTTGCCGGCACGCCGGGTCCGGTATCGGTGACTTCAATCACCGCCGTTTTGTCCTCAAGCCAGGACTCGACCCGGATACGCTTCGGCCTTCCGGGCTCCGCCCTGGCGTTTTCCAGCGCTTCGGCGCTATTGCGAAGAAGATTCATGAGCACGCGAAACATTTGCTCTCGATCCGCGGCGATCTCGAAATCGGCCGCGACCGCGTTGACGAACTCGATCCCGCCCCGCGCTTCGAGCCTTATCACCTCCATGACCTCGGCGACGAGCCCGTGCAACGGAAAGCGCGTCGGTTTTGGCGGATCGTCGGCGGCGCGGCCATAGGTCAGCGTCGCCTGACAGAAATGGACCGCGCGATCGAGCGTAGCGACGAGCTTGGGCGCGAGCCGTTGGACGAGCGGATCGTCGGCGTTCGCGAGGCGGTCGGACAGAAGCTGCGCCGAGGTAAGCATGTTGCGCATGTCATGATTGATCTTGGCAACCGCGAGCCCGAGCGCTGCTAGATGTTTTTTCTCTTTCAACTCGCGGACTAGAACATCCTGCATGATGGCGAGTTCCTCTTCGGCATGAGCAATCTCGTGATTGCCGCCGGACGGGACGATGATGCGGCGGGAGGAATTCTCGGGATTGGCGCCGAATGCGATCAAACTGTCGGTGAGCCGCCGCACCGGGCGAAGCACCATGAGGATAATCGCGACGGTTGCGAAGTTCGCGACGATCATCGACATGACGAGGGTAACCGCCAAAAGCCGGAGCGAATAGGCGCGCATGGCTTTGATCAGCGGTGCCTCGTCCATGGTGATCGCGATCCATTCGCCTCCCATCGGCGCTTCGCTGACGATCGTGATGACACGCCCTGGCGGCGCCATCAGCGTGGCCACCGCGTCGGGCAAGGGCAGGAACGCAGACTCGCGAAAATCGTAAACTTCATCGACGCGGCGAGGCAACTCGGACGCGGCGAGGATTCTCTTCGTGCCATGCTTGCTGAGGACGATGATTCGCGCGCCGACGCTATCCAGCAATTGCCGCGACAATTCGGGGCGCACCATGGCCTGGGGCGCCGCGTCGAGCACGAGCGCGGCCGTATAGGCGGCGCTGAGGCGCTGCCGCAACCAATTGTCGCGATAGTTGGCAATGGCGGGGATGTAGATCATCGTTGCCGCGGCGATAACGAAAGCGGTGTTTAATAGAAGCACCCGCGTCGCCAGGCCAAAGCGGACCCGCCGGCGCTTTTTCGCGAGGGTCCCGCTCGCCGCGAGACCCTCGCCCGGAGGCATCACGAGATCGGTCATGGCAACCCCTATTCGAACGAACGCCAGAGGCGCGGCAATGTTCCCTCGGCCCACGATTGGTTCACCTCGAACCGAACCGCCCGTGCCACTATTTATTTGTTTTCTCGCCCGATTCCGTCCGACAATTCTACCACTTTTTTAGATCATGCGCTACGTTGGGGCTCGGAAAACTTGCCGGGCTTTCTCGGCAAGGAACCACGCCAACTCTCTGATTTTGAGGGTTTGCTGTTCGATCGAATGATTCCATTCGATCAGAAAGCGCCCTAACGGGGCGTCGAGCCTGCTGTCCCGAAACATCATGGCGGCTCGCCGTGCGGCATCGGCCAGCGCCGGGTAAGGAACCATTAGACAGGCGATATCGCTGGCGGTCATGCCTTTCGATATGGCGAGCGTAAAGAGGTTGATCAACTCCTCCGCCCCCGGGCCGACGATACCGGCGCCGAGAAGGGCTCCCCTTCTGCTAGTAACAAGCTTGATGTGCCCGCCGTGCCGATGCTCGATGCGGGCCCCCTCCGTTTCGGCGAACGGCCAGCGGAGCACGCAAATATGGCGATGCGCCGCCCGCGCTTGCGCTTCCG
>DATBYR010000198.1:0-11326 GCA_036513565.1 Methylocella sp.
AAGGTGATGGGATTGGTTTGCGCGGCGATGGACGAGAAAAGGAGTGGGCCCTGCTGATGCGTGCCGGCAATGCCGGCGACGCGGATTCCTACCGGCGTCTCCTGGTGCAATTGACGCCGGTGCTTCGCGCGGTGGCGCGCCGGGGCCTAGCCAGTGCTGGAATGGCCGATATCGACGCCGAGGACGTTGTGCAGGATACGCTGCTTGCCATTCATCTCAAGCGGCAAAGCTGGGACGAGGATGCGCCGTTTGGCCCGTGGCTTCGGGTCATCGCGCGCCATAAAATGATCGACATGCTGCGCCGGCGCGGCCGCCGGATCGACCTTCCCATCGACGATTTTTCCGAAGTTTTGGCCGGCGGCGAGAGCGAACCGACAATGCTCGTAGACGACGTCGACCGTCATCTCGACAGCCTGCCAGCCGGACAACGCAAAGTCGTGCGGGCCATTGCCGTCAATGGGTCGTCGATTAGCGAGGCGGCGGCGCGTCTTTCGATGACCAAAGGAGCCGTCCGGGTGGCCCTGCATCGCGGATTAGCGGCGCTCGCCGCGAAATTCAATGGAGAGGTGACGTGAAAACCGGCGATCTCATCCGCGCCCTTGCCGCCGACAGCGAGGTCCACTCAATGCCGCCGGGCCGAGCCTTGGCGCTTGCCTTGATTCCGGGCGTCGCGATTGCGTTGGGCCTCCATTTCGCGGTCCTCGGGCTCCGGCCGCATCTTTTGACCTTCCTCGGCGAACCCCGGCTTCTTTTCAAGCTTTGCCTCACCGTCTTGCTGGCTGCCCTTTCCTGCGCGTTGGTCTCGCGCATTGCGAGGCCTGGCGCGGGTATCCGCCGCATAACCCTCCTGCTGGCGATCGTGCCGGCCTTGCTGGCGGCTGCCAATCTCGCGGAACTCCTCGCTGTTCCGGCAGCCGAGTGGGGCCAGAGACTTATCGGCACCAATGCGATGTTCTGCTTGAAGAGTATCCCGTTTCTTGCCGCGGCCCCGCTCTTTGCGGCGTTGCTGGCCTTGCGTCAAGGCGCGCCGGAGCATCCCGCCCTTGCCGGAGCGGCGGCGGGCCTCCTCGCCGGGGCGATCGGCGCGGCGTTCTACGCCACCCATTGTCCGGACGATTCGCCGCTTTTCGTGGCGGCCTGGTATACGCTGGCGATCACGTTTGTTATCGGAATCGGCGCCTTGGCAGGATCCCGCTGCCTGCGCTGGTGAAGGGCGTTTTTGGTTCGATCCATGGAGCAAGGCGCGGGGCTGGCTTTCGGCTAGGCGCGGATCATGAAACCTTGATCCGGATTTTGCGCAGTTGATCGTGACCTTGCCGACATGCTTCCGGCTGACCATGACGGTGCCGTTCCAATCATCCGCGAACGATCAATGCCAGTGCGGTAATAATGCATCGGGAATCCGCGAGTAAGTAAGGCCGCCCTCCTTAATCCATCGCCGGGTATTATCCGCCGCCCGCTCGATCAATTGGTCAGCGCAAGAGAAATCATAAGGCGAAATATCGACGGGACACAGATTGGGGACAGTGAAAACATCGACCACCCCCGCGAGCTCCTTCAGGTCGCGCACCATATTTGATGAGCAATCAGCAGGGTGATCGCATGCAACGCCCGCGCTATTGCGCCACTCGGAGGCGTGTGGAGCCCGCAGGCAAAACCTGCTGGAAAGGCAATAATGCGAGTGGCGCCCAACTTGGCTGCTGTGAGGATCGGTGTGTTGCTCGCTACCGCACCGTCCATGAGGTGGTCTTCGCCGATGCGAACTGGTGGAATGGGATGGCCGCGCTCGCCATGATCGCGTCGATGGCTGGGCCGGAAGAGAGACAAACCGCAGTGCCCCAAGATTCGTAGCGATGACATGCACGGGGATCATAGCATCTTCGAGGTTTGGAAAGGGAACGTAGCGTTCGAGCAATCTTCTCAGATTGGACGGATCAATCAGATTGTCGGGACGGCCAAGCAATCCGAGGACGCTTCGCAGAGTGATGGGAAACACGTCATGTCGCCGTAGTGTGCGCCAAATCTTTTCCAGTTTCTCGATCCCCGCTGGGTTGGGCGCGCTTGCAAAATAACTCGCGCGTTGATCGCTCCCACCGACGAGCCAACGACAAAGTCGGCGCTGATGCCGCGGCGCGTCAGCTCACGCAACATGCCGACCTGAACCGCTCCCAACTGCCTCCGCCGGCAAAGACCAACGCCGTTTTTTGGGGGACGAACCCGCCTCGTAGGCGCGCGTCAGTCGCGCCCGGCTCAAGGCTCTGCCCATGGCCGTCCGTATCGTCCGTTCCCATGGTTCACCTCCCACCTTTTGTGCCCAAATTACGCTCGATCTGACTTGACAACGGCGTCGGTCCGGTGATCAGCCTCGAGCCGCGCTGGAACGTACAATATGCCCACGGCCAGTTCAGCGTGATGGCGATCCGATTGCGAAAGCCGAGTAGAAAGAAAATGTGCACTGCTCCCCACAGCCACCACGCTAGGCGGCCGCTCAGTCGAAGGAAGCCAAAATCCGCGACCGCAATCTTCCGGCCGACTGTCGCGAGGTTTCCGTAATTGCGATATTGAAAGAGCGGCGCACTCGAAACTCCCTTGAGCCGCGCCCGAACCACGCGCGCCACATAGAGGCCTTGCTGCTTCGCCACCGACGCCACCCCTGGCAACGGTTTGCCCGTTGCATCGGCGGCTGCAGCCGCGTCGCCAATCACGAAAATCTCTGGGTGCCCGGGTAGCTCCAAGTCTGGCCCGACGAGCACTCGGCCAGCGCGATCGGCCTCCGCTTGGAGCCACTTTGCTGCGGGTGACGCGGCGACCCCGGCTGCCCACAAGATCGTACGAGCCTCAATACGCGCACCCGCGACCACCACCTCACAGGCATCACATTGCATGACGCGCTGGCCAACGCGGACTTCGACGCCAAGACGCTGCAGCGCTCGCTCAGCCGCCGCTGAGAGTTTCTCGGGAAACGTGGCGAGTACGCGAGGTCCCGCCTCGATTAGGATTCCACGGGCCTGGCGCGGATCGATGTGGCGGAAGTCGCAGGCGAGCGCTTTGCGCGCGAGTTCCGCGATTGCCCCAGCTAGCTCGACGCCCGTAGGCCCGCCACCGACGATTACGAAATTCAATAGCGCTCCACTGGGTTTCCGGTATTCTCGGCGAGTTCGAACGACAGCAGGATCTGCCGCCGGATATCGGTCGCGTCCTCGATCTTCTTGAGGCCGAGCGCGACGCTTTCCCACTCGTCGTGACCGAAATAGGCGTGGCGTGCTCCCGTCGCCACGATCAGGATGTCGTAGGGGATCTCTCGCGCGTCGGTCGATACGATGCGCGTCGCCGTGTCGATGGCCATGACGCGTGCGAGGACAACGATGGCGTTTCGCTGCCGGCTCAGGATGCTGCGGATCGGCATCGCGATATCGGCGGGAGAAAGGCCCGCGGCGGCAACCTGATAAAGCAGAGGCTGAAATAAATGGTAGTTCCGTCGATCGATGATCGTGACGTGCACCGATGCTTTGGCGAGCGCCTTCGCCGCAGAAAGCCCGGCGAAGCCAGCACCGATAATGACGATATGAGGTTGTGACGCAACTGCGATGGCGCCCGGCTGGTCGAGCTGCTTTGGCGCTTGCAATAACGCGGACTAGCCGGCCAAGTGCTGATCATCGATAATATCCATGATGCTGTCCTAGGCTGCAATACGGAAAAGAAAAATCGACAAGTTTGCGACCTCAATGCGGACCCTTGCGCGTCTGCACCGTTGCGTACCCTGGTTCGGGGCTCACGC
This sequence comes from Methylocella sp., assembly GCA_036513565.1. Lineage (GTDB taxonomy): Bacteria > Pseudomonadota > Alphaproteobacteria > Rhizobiales > Beijerinckiaceae > Methylocapsa. The sequence goes on from DATBYR010000198.1 coordinate 3,779, forward strand.
GAGGTTATTCGGCCCTGCAGGGAAAAGCGTTACAATGATCAGGATTTGCTACGATCACACTTTCGCGACGGGCGGGTTTTGCCGCAGCTCTTTGCGCAAGATTTTGCCGATGACGGACTTTGGCAAATCATCGCGGAACTCGACGAATTTCGGCACTTTGTAATTGGTGAGTTCGCGCCTGCAGAAATCGCGGACAGCGGCCGCGTCGAGGGCCGGATCGGCGCGCACGATAATCGCCTTGACCACTTCCCCGCCGGCCTCGTCCGGCACGCCGATCACGGCGCATTCCTTCACGCCTGCAAGCCCGGCGAGCACGGCTTCCACCTCGTTGGGAAAGACCTTGAAGCCGGAAACGAGGATCATATCCTTGCGCCGGTCGACGACGCTGAAATAGCCCTCGGCATCCATTTTCCCGATGTCGCCGGTGAACAGCCACCCATCCCGCAAGACTTGCTTGGTTTCCTCGGGTTGCTTCCAGTAACCGGGCATGACCTGCGGCCCGCGCGCGATAATTTCGCCGGGCTCGCCGATCGCGGCCTCGTTTCCCTGGTCGTCGACACACTTCAGCTCCGTCGAGGGAAGTGGCACGCCAATTGAGCCGAGCTTCGCGCGCCGCACTGGATTGCAGGTGAGGACCGGCGAAGCCTCGCTCAGGCCGTAGCCCTCGATCATATCGGTTCCGGTGGTCTTCCGCCAGCGCACGGCGACAGCCTCCTGAACCGCCATGCCGCCGGCAACCGATATCCGCAGGGTGCGCGGCGGGCTGTCCCGAAACCATGGTTCGTTCAACAGGCCATTGAACAAGGTGTTCACCCCAGTGATGACGGTTATGCCCTCCTTCTCGAAGGCCTTGCGGAGATTGGTTAGCGGCCTTGGACTGGGGATCAGAATATTGTGCGCGCCACGTATGAAAAAACCCAGGAAGTTCACGGCGAACGCAAAAATATGGTAGAGAGGCAGCGCGGTCAGAACATGATCGCTTTCCCGCATGTCGTCGCCCCAGAAACGGAACCATTGCGCCACGTTCATGATCAGATTTCGGTGCGTCAGCATCGCCCCCTTGCTTACGCCCGTGGTGCCGCCCGTATATTGCAGGCATGCGACGGCGGCGGGTTCGATCTCAATCGTGTAGCCCTTGACATTGGCCCCCGCGCGAATGCTGGCCGCGCCCAACGCAAGCGCTTTCAAAAAAACGGCATGACGGAAGTGCGGATACGGCACCTGTTTCTTGACGTATTTCTGCACAAATCCGATGAGCCGCCGGGACGCAATTGGAAAAAGGCTCGCCGCCTCGGTCAGAATGACATGGGGCACCGGAACCTGTTCCATCGCCGCCGCAAGCTTATCGGCGAAAATGTCGGTCGCAACGATCGCGGACGGTTCCGCGTCCGCGAAAACGCGCGCCATTTCATGCGCTGTATAGAGCGGATTGACATTGACGAGCACGCACCCCGACTTGAAAATGCCGAATGCCGCGACCGGATAGGCGAGCCCGTTTGGAATTTGGATCGCGACCCTGGCTCCCGGCTCGAGGCCCAGTGTCTCGCGCAAATAGGCGGCGAAGGCGTCCGAATAGCGATCGGTTTCCGCAAACGTCAGTCTTGCCGCCATACCGTTCGGCATGATGGTGGTAAACGCCCGGGCCGCCGACCTGCGCGCCGCCAAGTCCGGCGCTATCTCGCCGAGCAAACCGTAGGGCGGCGTCTCGATCCGCGCCGGCACGCCGGCCGGATAGGCGGCGAGCCACGGGAAGGTTACGTTATCCGTCTCGCTGGCGATCGGCACTTCGTCGTCCATTAGCATTTCCCAACTTTGTCTGGCGCCGTTATACAATGGGGTTTGAGCTTCCGCGAGAGGCTTGCCCGGCGCGCCTTGGTGATATAGTGGCAAGTGCCCGCGCGGCGGCGGGGGGATTTCCCTGAATTGCTTTCAAATGGAGCGATCCGCATTGGCTGAAGCGAAGAAGATAAACTGGGTCCATGTTTCGACCCTCGTCGCGGTTGCCATTCTGGTCGGCACCGAAGTGGTCGGCGCGTCCTGGGCGGCGGGGTGGGCGCTCGGCGGCCTCCTGCAGCTCGATCCCCTCGTCAGCCGCGTCATCGAGGCAGGATTTGGTCTTTGCGGCTTTGCGCTCCTCTATTATTTCATGCGCACCGCGATTCGCCACGAGCCTATCCGCAATTAGACATCACTCCAACGCTCCGCCTGAGCCCCGTCCTCGCGGCAAGTATGGCTTGGCCTCTGTGCCACTAGCCTACTGCGCCGGAGACCCAAAGGGACCTGAAATGCCGACAGCCCTTGACCGGAGATTGGTGCTGAAGGCCGCCGCCGCATTCGTGCTCACGGCAACGGATGCGCGGAAAGGCTCCGCCGCCGGCGCGTTGAAGCTCGGCCCGGCGGTGCCATTTTCCTTCGATAGTCTCAAGGCCATGGCGCAACGCATAGCAGGCGAGCCTTACGCCGGCCCGGCGCGGCCCTCGCCCGAGATCGTCGCCAAGATCAATTATGAGGCCTGGGGAAAAATCAAGTTCGACATGGACAGTGCGCTTTTCGCCGATGGGCCGGGCCCGTTTCCGGTGAGCTTTTTTCATCTGGGAATGTTCTTTCAAAAAGCCGTCGAAATGCATGTCGTCGACGCAGGCAGCGCGCGGGAAATCATCTACGATCAGAGCTATTTCGAAATTCCGCCGGACTCGATTGCCAAAAACCTGCCGCAAGGGGCGGGCTTCGCCGGGCTGCGCGTCCAGGAATCGCGCTCCGGCCCGCTCGACTGGCGCACGAATGATTGGGTGGCGTTTCTCGGCGCCGATTATTTTCGCGCGATCGGCGAATTACGCCAATACGGGCTTTCCGCGCGGGCCGTCGCGCTCGATGTGGCCATCGCGGGCAAACCGGAAGAATTTCCGGATTTCACGAAATTCTATATCGGCCGGGCCGAAGCCGGAGATTCGCTGACCGTTTATGCCCTCCTCGAAGGCCCCTCGCTGGCCGGCGTCTGCCGCTTTGTGCTGACGCGCACGCAAAGCGTCACGATGGACATCGACCAGACGCTTTTCCTGCGCGCGGACGTCGCCCGTTTCGGCCTTGCGCCATTGACTTCGATGTATTGGTTTTCGGAAACGAAAAAAGAGACAGGCGTCGACTGGCGCCCCGAAGTTCACGATTCGGACGGCCTCGCGCTGTGGATGGGGACGGGGGAAAGAGCGTGGCGGCCGCTCAACAATCCGCCGCGCGCCATCACTTCGTCCTTCGCCGACGAAAATCCGCACGGTTTTGGCCTTTTGCAGCGCGACCGTTGCTTCGATCATTATCTGGACGGCGTCTATTACGACCGGCGCCCAAGTCTCTGGGTCGAGCCCAAGGGTTCTTGGGGCAAGGGCGCGGTGCAACTCGTCGAAATCCCGACCGACGTTGAATTTGACGACAATATTGTCGCCATGTGGGTGCCTGGGAAAGCCGCGACCGCAGGTTCCGAGGTCAAGCTCTCCTATCGCCTCTATTGGGCCGCGGACGAACCCTTCCCAACCGGCCTCGCGCGCTGCGTCGCGACGCGCTTGGGCAATGGCAACCCGCCGCGTCCGCCGCGGCCAAAGGGAGTGCGGAAATTCATGGTCGAGTTCAAGGGACCGCCGCTGGAGGCCCTGCCCTTCGGCGTGATGCCGGAGCCGGTGCTCTGGGCCTCGCGCGGAACTTTTTCCGATATTTTCACCGGTTCCGTGCCAGACTACGTGCCGGGCCATTGGCGGTCCCAATTCGATCTGACGGTGACCGGCACGGAACCCGTCGAAATGCGCCTGTTTTTACGCGCGGGAGAAAAAATCCTTAGCGAGACGTGGCTCTATCAGTATCATCCCTTTTAAGCGCATCATCCGAGAGGTCCGCAATTTCTCTAAGGTCCGCCGTTAGAGTATCCGTCTTAGTCAAGCGAGTTTTGGTGTCCAGGTCCGGCGTGCTCTGAGGAGGGCGTTGGCGATGTGGCCTTCAGGTCGGGGTTGAAGCGCGCGGCGGCGAGGGCTGGCATGTAGAGGGCCTGGCGGACGCTGGCCCGCCCGCCGCGGATGAAGGCGCGGCCGGTCCAGCGTCCGGATTGGCGCGCGACGGGCGCAAGACCTGCAAGGCTCGCGGCCTGGCGGCCTTCGAGGGTTCCAAGTTTGGGCATTTCAATCAGCAAAGCGAAGGCGGTGATCCGCGAGACGCCAGGAATGCTCGTCAGGATCGCGAGGCGTTTGGCGAGCTCCGCATCGGCTTCGATGAAGGCGAGAATGGCCGCGTCGATGGCGGCGATCTGACGTTCGATCTGGTCGAGGCGTTGCGCATTCTGCCGTTTCAACAACGCGAGCGTCCGGATTTTGGCGCGGTTTTTGGCGGCGGTGCGATCCTTAACCAGCGCTTCGCGGGCGATATAGAACTCCTTGAGTTCGGCGAGAGCCTTGGCTCGCGCGCGGGACGCGGCTCGATCGCAAGGAGCGCCCCTCCGCATCGGAAGGGCATTTCCGATGCTTCGCCCATGCGGGCAAGAAGCGCTGCATCGAGGCGATCGGTCTTGGCGAGCTTGCCGGTTGCTTCGGCGAAGCGGCGCGCCTGTCGCGGGTTGACCTTGACGAGCGGCAGGCCAGCCTTGGCCAGCGCCCGCTCGAAGGCGCGGTGATAGGGACCGCTGGGCTCGAAGACGATACGCGCCGCATCGCTGCCGATCCAGGCGATCAGCGCCCTATGGCCGGTTTTGTCATTGGTAAACCGGCGGTTCGCGCCCCCGGCCATACGATGGGCATCGAGAGTGTCTTTCGAAATGTCGACGCCGATGGTATCCTGTTTCATCTTTTCCGCGCCTCCGCTTGTCATTCGGGGCTCTCCCCCGGGTATCCGTTCAGGCCACAAGGAAAAGACGAGGGCGATCAAACTCTAACTCGGCCCGGCATCCGCATCAGATGGCGGCCAGCGGGATCCCGATCCATCCCTCGCCGCTGACGAGAGGGCGGCAGCCCTCTCCCAGCGGTTCCTTTTCACCTCAGTGGCGCAAAAAGTCATAAGACAAGCGGGTCCCGGAACTCGCCGGAAAGGCCGAGGACGCCGCCGCTCTCAACATGCACCCGCCAGCTCACGCCATGGACGGCTCCATCGCCCTTAAGAGCCAAATTCAAGTTTTCGATCGGACCAGCCGGGCCTGCCTTTGAAGCCGGGCAAGTGCGGGATGATGATCATCCACGATCGACCTTCCGCTTCACCCCGGGGTCCGCCTCCCGGCTCAACGCCGCCGAAGGGTTTTTCTGGACGATCAGGCGCGGAAGAATCCGGCGTGGCGTCGTCAAATCCATTGCCGGACTCGACGACGCCCTCGCGCGCTCCATCGAGGCGCACAACCCGTCCAGGCCCTTTGTCTGGGCCGCCTTTTTCCAGAAATCCCCGCTCGAATATGCCACCTGAATGTTCTCTTATTTATGAACTGATCGATACGCGTTTTCACGCGGATTTTTCAATGCCGGACGCCGCATCACGCTACCTTCGCGCCACGGGCCGCTTTGCCTGGATCTGTCCCTGCAACGGTAAAGGTGACGCCTTCCAGCATCTGTTTACAACGTTCCAAAAAGCTGAAAATTTGATCGCGTTGATTGGCGATGCAGCTTCGCGAATTGCGATTCCTGTGGCACACTCTTAAATCTGTGTGGACCTTGAGAAGGAGTTCTGCATGTCGCGTGAGACCCATTTGGCCGCGCTCGGACAGCGTCACGATGCGCTCGACAAGGAAATTGCGAAGGAATTGTTGTATCCCGCCAAGGACGAGTTGAAATTGGCCGAAATGAAACGGCGAAAGCTGCAACTCAAGGATGAAATCGCCAAATTGCAGTGCGACCGCGTGCATTGAATTTCGCGGTCGCCTGACCGGGGGCGCTGTATCCAGCTTGCGGTCAGGAGCTGCCGCTACCGCGGCCGGCAAAGACCCAACCGCAACTCTCCATGCGGCGAAGTTTCATTGCCGCCGTGGCGTCGCGTGGCGACTTCGGCGGGGCGGCGGTAGTGCATCAGTTTCATTGTGGCAGTTAGTACATGGCGGACGTGAGAGGTATGGCTCTCTATGAATTATTGATAGAGTCGAGTCACTTCAAATCACCGCCGCCTCTGCGGACGATTGGATTGACTCTATCTTTTATTTTTTGCCAATTCGCTTGGCATGCAGGCCACCATCGGACAGGCCGCCAAGCGCATCGCCGGGCCTGCATTACAATTGGATGCGCATTCACAAAACGCTTCGCGTGACGCCCGCGATGGCCGTCGGCTTGATCTATAAGCTCCTTTGGAAGATATATGGCCGTGGATGCTAAGGAAAAAGTTGCACTCGCACGAAGCGCGCTGCCATGGTCGACAAGTTGCCTTATTCGAACCGATGCGCTAGCGGGGCGGCATGGCGCTTGGCGTGCGACGCTGAGATCGGCAAGGATCGCGCTGCTTGGAAGCACCCGTAGCTCAGCTGGATAGAGCGCTGCCCTCCGAAGGCAGAGGCCGGGGGTTCGAATCCCTTCGGGTGCGCCACGCTAACATATTGATTATATTGGTGAATTCTAACCTCCCGCTTTGTGCCGGGAAAGCTTTCTTTGATTCGAGCAACATCGCGACGAGTGCGTGAAGGTCCCCCGCTTCGCTCTTCGGCTCCCCTAACTCACGGATAAGCTCAGCTTGGCGTGGCGTGGGATTAGAGAGAGCGAGAACGCTGCCTAAATGTAACCGCTTCCTCCCGACCCTTGTTGCCGGTAACGGGCACGTAGAAGAGCTGACGGCTGCTCAGTTTCTCCCGCAGCGTGTTTACTAGGCCATTCTGCTTTGATTCCCCCGTGGCCTGCCCAGAGAAAGAATTCCTAAGACCACCCACGAGTTCACAGACCTGCGCATCGCGAACCCGCCCACATCGCGAAGAAAACCAGATCTTTCGGCGATAGCACGAAGTGAAAGTCGCGGCTCTTTTGTCTGCGACTCTGATGAACTCGCGTCGAAGCATCTCGAAGCCGACACCGCCGGTCGCATTGCCGTCACTGGCAGGGCCGGCTTCGAGCGCAAGACTCGTAAACCCGCTTCCCGCGGTCCGGCCCCGCCAGAAACAGAGGCTCGATCATGCGGATCACCGTCTGAACCGCGCGGGCGCGACGCTCGAGATTCGAAGGGGCTTCAAATTCCGTCATTTCGAAACCAACGAGTTCGCTCGCACGGACGAGCTCGCGCAACAATGCGCGCAGCGCCGCCGGGTGTAAGAATGAATCAAATCAATCCACTAGCCCCTAACTTTCCTTCAATTTAAGCGTCAGGCATTTGGCGCCCCCGCCCGCGCGCATGAATTCGGACAGAGGCACGATGACGGGCGTAAAGCCGGCGGCGCGCAGTTTTTCCTGCAATTCTTCCGATGCGCCGTTGAGAAAGACATGCCGGTCAAGATCGACGGCGTTGCAGGCATATTGCGCGGCATCTTCCTTGGCGACGGCGACCCGTTTTTCCGGCGCGACTCTGGCGGCGATCTTCGCCCGGCTCGCGGCATCGAAAGCCTCGGGATAATAGATGAGA
>DATBYR010000199.1:0-8976 GCA_036513565.1 Methylocella sp.
ATATCCTGCACCGATTGCAAATAAAGACGCGCGCCCGGCACCTGCATGAGCTTGCGGCGCAGGCGGGCAATCACCTCGTCGGCGGTCTCGCTGCGTTGGGACTTTGGCTTCAGGTCGATATAGACCGAGCCGGCATTGGTCCCGGAGCCCGAGCCGGTATACCCCTTGACGCTGGCAATCGCCGGGTCGGCTTGCACGATCGCCTGAAGCTGCTCGAGTTTTAGCCGCATCGCTTGGAACGAGATCGCCTGGTCGGCTTGAATAGTTCCGGCCAAAAGTCCTGTGTCCTGCTGCGGAAAGAAGCCTTTGGGCACGAACCAGAACAAGACGAAGTTGAGGCCAACAGTCAAAACCAAAACCACCATCACCAGAATGCCGTGGCGCAGTGCCCAGCCGAGCGTTCGCTCATAGCCCTGGAGGAGTCTGCCAAAGGGATCGAACCCCCGAGCACGCGCCCCGGCGGGCGCGTGGGGCTTCAGAACCCGCGCGCACATCATCGGCGTCAAGGTCAAGGATAAGGCCAGCGAGACGAGGATGGCGAGCGAAAGAGTGAGCGCGAATTCGCGAAACAGGCGGCCAACAATCCCGCCCATCAGAAGAATCGGAAGGAACACCGCGATCAACGAGAGGCTGATGGACAGCACGGTAAATCCAACTTCCCGGGCGCCGGTCAGCGCCGCCTCGACGCGCCCCCTCCCGGCATCGGCGTGGCGGGATATATTTTCGAGCACCACGATCGCATCGTCGACCACGAAGCCGGTCGCGATGGTCAGGGCCATCAGCGACAAATTGTTCAAGCTAAAGTTCAGGAGATACATCGCGGCGAAAGTACCGACGATCGAAACCAGCACAGCGACGCTCGGAATGATCGCGGCGCGGATATCGCGCAGGAACAAAAAGACAATCAGCGTGACCAAGAGAATCGCGAAGGCCAAGGTCCATTCGGTGTCATGCAACGAGGCGCGGATCGTAATGCTGCGATCGGAGGCGGGCAAAAATTCGATATCGCTTGGCATCGCCGCTTGGAGGTGCGGCAATTCGGCCTTGATGCGCTCCACCGTATCGATGATGTTGGCGCCGGGCTGCCGGAAAATGACCGCGAAAACGACGGGGCGGCCGTTGGAAAGGCCCACATTGCGGACGTCCTCGACTGAGTCCAGCACATCGGCGACGTCGCTGAGACGGACCGCGGCGCCATTTCGGTAGGCAATAACGATAGGCGTATAATCGGCGGCCCGGGCCGCTTGATCGTTGGTGTAGATTTGGAGGTGCCGTTCGCCGTCCTCGATCGCGCCTTTTGGACTATTGGCATTCGCGGAAGCAAGCGCCGCGCGGACGTCCTCAAGCCCGATGCCATACTTGGCCAAGGCGTGCGGGTTGAGCTCGACGCGCACCGCGGGCAAGGCACCGCCGAAAATGTAAACTTGACCGATGCCATCGAGCTGGGAGAGCCTTTGCTGGAGGATATTGCTGGCAAGATCATACATCTGACCGCGCGACTTGGTCTTCGACGTCATGGCGAGGATAAGGATCGGCGCGTCGGCGGGATTGATCTTGCGATAGGTCGGATTGGTGGGCAGATTGGTTGGCAGATCGGCACCCGCCGCGTTGATCGCCGCCTGGACGTCGCGCGCGGCGCCATCGATGTCGCGGCCGATGTCGAATTGGAGGATAATACGGGTCTGTCCGAGGTTGCTTGCCGACGTCATTTCCGTGACATGGGCGATCTCGCCAAGGTGGCGTTCGAGCGGGCCCGCCAAGCTCGATGCCACGGTCTCCGGACTCGCGCCGGGAAGCTGCGCCTGCACCAGGATCGTTGGAAAATCGACTTGCGGAAGCGGCGAGACCGGCAGCTTCAGAAACGCAAGGCACCCGGCAAGCGCAATCCCCAGGGTAAGGAGCGTGGTCGCCACAGGACGCGCGATGAAAGGCGCGGAGAGGTTCATACTTGAGACTCGGCGGCGCGCATGACCGCGGCCAACAAAGGCGCGCCCGCGGCCAAGTGGAGATGGAAAAGGCGCAAGCTCCTTCTTTACAACCTAACGCCAGATCACGATAGGGCGCCGATGAGCGATGGCGCGCTTCGCGAATTTCCGCTATCGCTTTGAAAAAAGCCGCCGTCGGCACCGCGCGGGGCGCCGCATGAACGACCGGGCGGCTATTCGGCGCGCATGCCGAAGGAGGTGCCCACGACTGGCGTGGCGCCATGTGAAAATTCCGGTCAACCCATCCGAGAGGGCTATTATACCATGTAGCCTCCCGGCCAAGTAGCGATTCAGAAGAACATTCTCCATGTTTCCCAATGTCGTTGGAAAAATGGCCACATTCCGTATAGACAACGGCGGCTACTTATTGTAGCCGCTACGGGATGAACAGTTTCCGGGAAATCATTGAAGCCTTTGGGGCACGCCGCCTCGCCGACCTCTTTGGCGTTACGCGGAGCCATGTCAACGTGATGAAGGCGCGGAATGTCGTTCCCCCGCAATATTGGCGGAAAATTCTCGACGCACCGAGGCCAGCCGGGTTGGAAAGCATAAGCCTAGAAACGCTTGACGACCTCTATGCGGCTTCCAGAGAAGGGAGAGCGGGCACTATGCACGAGGCAGAGCCGGCAGCGATCGAAACGTTTGACATTCTGCGCTTGTTGAAATCCCTGCCGCACCGCTATCCATTTCTGATGATCGACCGCGTCATCGAGGCGCGAGGCGACGAATCCGGCATCGGCATCAAGAATGTCAGCATCAACGAGCCGCAATTCCAGGGGCACTTCCCTGAGCGCCCGGTCATGCCCGGCGTTCTTCTGATCGAGGGCATGGCCCAGACCGCCGGGGTTTTGTGCGTCAACGCGCATTCGCCCGGCCGAAAGCCGCCGCTTGTTTACTTCACGAGTATCGACAAGGCCAGGTTTCGTAAGCCGGTCATGCCGGGCGACCAGGTCGAGTTTCATATGACCAAGACCAACCGGCGCCGCGCCATGTGGTGGTACAAGGGCCGCGCCTTGGTGGACGGCCTGCTGGTGTGCGAGGCGGAAATCGCCGCCATGCTGGCCGATGACGGTGGATAGGTTTTCGCGACGGGATTTTTCCGGTGAAGTCCGCCAATGTATTGGTCCACGGGTCGTCCCTGGCTGCTCGGCGAGCGGCTCTCGGCGGCCGACGTCATGATCGGCCTCGACCTTCTGTGGGATCGACATCTTTAAGTTTATTCCTTCGCGGCCCGCGCTCCGCTGCTTCGTTCACCTTCAATCGGGCAAGAATGTCCTCGCTGCTCATGGTTCCTCATAGCACAAAATGCCGGAGGGTGACGGCTGCGGCGCGGCGATGGCTTAGCCGGTTTGCGGGAAGTCATCCCCGATGTAAGGTTTGCTGACCGAATCGAGGTTGTCGTGTGGGATGCCCTAGCCGCCGCCACTTGGTCTCGGCTGTCACAAGCAATACCCCGGCCATAAACGACGGGATATTTTTGCACCGGAATTATGCACCAAGGAAGCCCCGCAATATCAATGGCCTAACTTTGGTGCAGAATTCTTGAATTTTGCACGGCATAGGCGTGATGCGCGCATTCACCGCTTGGGCGGAAAATCAGCGCGCACAACTTAGTCGAAGGTCATCTCTGTAACGCCAGCCTGAAATTCCCGAAGGCATCGATCCTTGTCTCTCTCTAATTGGTGATCCAGCTTATCGGCGACAGAGAGCGGCAACGAACAAGTCGCGGTATTCCAGCTATCGTGAAGTCGTAAGCAGTATTCGAGAGGCTTTTTCTGTGCGCATACTTCATCGCAACTAGACTCCCACATTTGTATGTAGGTGTATGATGCGTGCTCGAGGCATGCACCGTAGCGATGTTGGACAAGTTCTCTGGTTTGTTCGTCTGCGGTGCCCGCCCATGCTGACGCAGCTAACGTGAGCAGCGCGATAGCGGCGATAGCGGTGATGGGCAAAATTCGGAACGTCATGGGCACTTCCCCGTCGCTTAGCCATTGTGTGCCGCCCCAATCCGCGCGGCTCAGTCAGTGTCAAATAAATCATCGATGTGTAAAACTGGCTTGTTGCACAAGTTTTGATATTTGCCCCACGGCCAAAGCCCAGGACCTACGTCCTCTCGCAGGGGTCATGGCTTCAAATCGTCCGGGATCAAGTTCCCGTTGGGCGACACCGGCCCCCAAAGTGCGACAATCCTCTCCGATAAGGCCCGCCGCTCCAGCCAGTAGGATTTCTGTGATTTGACATCGATCACGTACCACGTCACCGACCCACGGCTCGAGACCCCCGAAGGCATGTTGTACGCCCGCCGTGCGTCGCTCTTTGAGTAATAGTAGCTGTCAGTCTCGTTGTTGTTCGGCGCATATGTTTGCATCAGCAGCGGCTCAGAGAGTTTTTTGTCAGCCGCGATTTCATGCTTCTCAAGGGGAATGCGAAGCAGCCTTAGGTCATGAGCTAAGGCCATGATTGCATCGCTGTCGGGCGCGAGCTTCCGTTCGTAATCGGTGAGCAGTCTGAATATCTCATAGACAACACCAACCCAAAGCTCTGAGAGCATCAACTGATAACGGTCAGAAAGTAGGTCAGCTGGCCAGTCAGCCTCGCCCGCGCCTTCTGGTGGCGCAGAGAAATCATCCTCCATAGCTCTCAGTATCATGTCGAGATCGCCGGTCCGGTGGACCAAAGAAAGAAGCAGCGAGTTAGGTAGTAGACCGCCTACCCGGGCTGAGATGCTGTTCCAAGTCTTGTGGAGTTCGGGATACCGGAAACGGGCGAGCATGAAAGCTGCGGTGATCAGCTGCGTCACAGTCACGTCGAGCCTCTTTCCCTGAACAGGTCCGCATGGGTGCCGGTGCGAGCCAGAATAAGATCGAGCGCGCGGCGGTTCTGGCTCATTGGCCCAAAACCGCACCATTCTCGGCCTTGATGTCGAATGCCGCCGCGAACAGCGCCCGCGTGTAGGCGCTGCGCGGCTTTGCCAGAAGCTCCAAGGCCGGGCCGGACTCGACGACTTTTCCATCGCGCATGACGATGATTTCGCTGGCAAGCGCGCGCACCACCTTCAGATCATGACTGATGAAGAGATAAGCGAGACCGCGCCGCTTTTGCAAATCGCGTAGAAGATCGACGATCTGCGCTTGCACCGACATGTCGAGGGCCGAGGTCGGCTCGTCGAGGACGATGAATTTCGGTTCTAGAACAATGGCCCGCGCGATCGCGATGCGTTGCCTCTGACCGCCCGAAAATTCGTGCGGATAGCGATCCATCGCGGCCGGATCGAGGCCGGTATCGGCGAGCGCTTGCGCCACGATCTCGCGCCGGCGCGGCAAGGACATATCTTTACATTGCACGCCGAGGCCTTCCGCGACGATGTCGGCCACCGGCAGCCGGGGCGACAGAGACCCATAGGGGTCCTGAAACACGATCTGCATGTCCCGCCGCAACGGCCGCATCGCCTTGAACTTGAGGCCGTCGATCGGGCGCCCCAGGAAGACGATCGCGCCTTCGCAACGTATGAGGCGCAGGAGGGCGAGGCCGAGGGTGGTTTTGCCGGAGCCGGATTCGCCGACGACGCCGACCGTCTCGGCTTCGCGCACGCTCACCGACACGCCATCGACCGCCTTGATGAAACCTTTCGTTCTGCGGAAAAACCCGCGCTTGACCGGGAACCAGACGCGGATATCGCTCGCCTCGAGGATGGTCTTGGCGGCAAGGTCAATCGCCGGTGGGGTGCCTTTCGGTTCGGCCGCGATCAGCGCTTTTGTGTAGGGATGGCGGGGCGCGGCGAAAAGGTCCGCAACCTTGTTGGTTTCGACGATTTTGCCTTTCTGCATCACCGCCACATCGTCGGCGATTTTGCGTACGATGCCGAGGTCGTGGGTAATGAAGAGCATCGCCATATGATGGCGCGCCTGGAGCTCCTTCAAAAGCTCTAAGATCTGGGCCTGCACCGTAACATCGAGGGCGGTCGTCGGTTCATCGGCGATAAAAAGATCGGGCCTATTGGCGAGCGCCATGGCGATCATCACCCGCTGGCGCTGGCCGCCGGAGAGCTGATGCGGGAAAGCGCCGAGTCGCTGGCCGGGATTGGGAATACCGACTTCCTGCAAAAGCTCGACGATGCGGGCCTTGATCTTTTCGGCTCCCCTTGCGCCATGCAGCTCCAGTATTTCGCCTATTTGGCGCTCGATCGTATGCAAGGGATTGAGCGAGGTCATCGGCTCCTGGAAGACCATGGTGACGTGGGCGCCTCTGATCTCGCGCAGCCGCGCCTCGCGGCAGGCCAGAAGATCCTCGCCCTTGAAGAGCACCTGGCCTCGCACCTCGGCGGCGCGGCTGAGCAGACGCACGATCGAAAGAGCGGTGACCGATTTGCCGGAGCCGGACTCGCCGACGAGGCCAAGGGTGCGCCCCCGCTCCAGCGTGAACGACACGCCGTCGACGGCGAGGGTCTCGGTGTCGCCCTGCCGGAAGAGCACCTTAAGATCCCGGACGTCGAGGAGAGGGGCGTCAGCCACGAAAGACATCTAGCAGAGATGAGCGAGAAATTGGCATTTGAATGCGCGCGGACAAAACCTCTCAGACCCGTATGAAAGTGTCTTCGTGGGATCGAATGAGTCGCGCACGCCTTCGCCGATGAAAACCAGCAGCGAGAGCATGATCGCCATGAGCAGAATGCCGGTGACGCCGAGCCTTATCGTCGGCAGGTCAACAAGGCGTTCGTTCCCAGTGCTGCGATCTATTTCCAATTGTCCCGGATTAACTTCGCTGTGTCGGGATGCAGGTAAATCCGCTTCATTGGTATTGGGCTCGGCGGGAACACGACATCGTCGTCCTCGGCGTTTTGCCCTGGTATGGCCCTATACACTTTGGACATCACGTCTTTACCCGGGTCGGAATGTTTAATCAACCCACAAGCATGGATCAATTCATGCACGGCGATCACCAATTTGACCCGATGCCCGACCGGGCGCCCGTGGCCCATTGTGTCAGGGACACTGGGTTCGGCGGGCACAATGATGCAAGCCTTGATTCGCCTCTCAATCGGAGGTTTGTTGTCAATAAAGGTAAACTCGGGTAGAGGTATGGTGGCACCATCGAGGCCTTTACCGTCGAAGACTTTACCCTCGAATATCGGGACCACCTTCTGATTGCAGACCGTATATTCCGGCCGTACTGAGCAGGCATCGAATTGCACGTTCGTGCCTTGCCAACATAATTGGAAGGGCACCTTCGGGTCCAGACCAACGTTTACTCTCCGGAACTTCACGCCGAGATTGAGTTTGTTGAATTCGACGATAGCCTCGTCGAGCACATTGCTCCAATTGGAGTATTTTTCTGCATTCGGGGTTGCATAAATGGTGAGTTCCTTGTTCTTGTTTTTCCTGATGTGATCCGACCATTGGGATGTTGGGGCTGGTGGGGTCGTCATTCCTGTCTCCTTTCCGCGTCCCGATGAGACCCTTCTGATCAAATCGCAGGCCGGAAGCTGAGCCTATATTATAAAAGGGTGGAGCCCTCGATGGTTCCGCTATGCAAAACACCTAGCTGAATGGGTCCATTCCACCACGTTTCGAACCCCTAGAAAAGCGTCTTCCTCGGGTCGAAGGCATCACGCACGGCTTCGCCGATGAAGACCAGCAGCGAGAGCATGATCGCGATGACCAGAAAGCCAGTGAGGCCGAGCCAGGGTGCCGCCAAGTTCGACTTTCCCTGCAACAAGAGTTCGCCCAGCGAGGGCGACCCCGGCGGCAAGCCAAAGCCTAGAAAATCTAGCGCCGTCAACGTCGTGATCGAGCTGTTGAGGACGAATGGGAGAAACGTCAGGGTCGCGACCATCGCGTTCGGCAAGACATGCTTGACGATGATCGCTCCATTGGAGAGCCCGAGCGCGCGCGCGGCGTTTACGTATTCGAAATTCCTGGCCCGCAAAAATTCGGCGCGCACGACGTGCACGAGCGACACCCATGAAAACAACAGAAGGATGCCGAGAAGCACGAAGAAGCTCGGGGTGATGATCGAGGAAATAATGATCAAGAGATAGAGATGCGGGAGCGACGACCATATTTCGATCAAGCGCTGAAAAATGAGATCGATCCAGCCGCCAAAATAGCCTTGCACCGCGCCGGCCGCGATCCCCACGACCGAGGAAATCCCCGCGAGCGTCAGGCCGAACAACAGCGAGAGGCGGAAGCCATAGAGCAATCGGGCAAGGACATCGCGGCCCTGATCGTCGGTTCCGAGCCAGTTCCATTCAATATCATTGCAATCGCCATTGGGTTGTCCCTTATCGAAGCGTTTTACGGCGGCGCGGCACTGCGCTTTGCTCAGCATCCAGGTCGGCGGCGAAGGTGCTGGCACCGGCAATTGGCGGTTGATGGTTTTGTAGGAATAGCGGATCGGCGGCCATATCAAGAAGCCATGCTCACCGATCTCCTTGGCGATCACCGCGTCACGATAATCGGTTTGCGCGAGAAATCCGCCAAACTTTTCTTCCGGATAATCATGCAGGATCGGCACCAATATCTCGCCCTTGTAGACGACGAGCAGCGGCCTGTCGTTGGCGATGAATTCCGAAAAAAGCGACAGGACGAAGAAGAACAGAAATATCCAGAAAGACCAATAGCCGCGTTTGTTGGCTTTGAAATTTTCGAGACGGCGCCGGTTGATCGGACTTAAGCGAAGTCGTCGCGGCGTCTGGCCGGCCGGCGCGAGAGGCTTTGCGGCGAGACCGCCATCCGACAGGGAGGCCCGCACGGTCTAAACCTCCCTGGTCTCGAAATCGACGCGCGGATCGATCCACATGTAAGTCAAGTCGGAAAGAAGGTTTACGAAAAGTCCGAGCAGCGCGAATATATAGAGATCGGCGAACACGACCGGATAATCGCGATTGACGATCGATTCGAATGAAAGCAGACCAAGCCCGTCGAGCGAAAAGATCGTTTCGATGAGGAGAGAACCGCCGAAGAAGGCGGCGATAAAGGCGCCGGGAAAA
>DATBYR010000200.1:0-2033 GCA_036513565.1 Methylocella sp.
GCCCTTTCGCCGGATCGATACTGGCGAATGCGATCATCACGTCGCTGTTCTCTGCCGCAAGCTCGGCGACCTCCTCGTTGGAGACTCTCTTCTCGCCGCTCGCCCGCTCGCTGTCGACCGGGAAGATCACGCAGCCGATATTCCGCGCGCGATAATAGGCCGCGACCTCCGTTACGGTGGGCCGGTCCGTGGCTCCCTTGAAGTATTTCGCCATGGCCTCGGTTCTGGTCTTCCAAAGCTCATCCATAGGCTCGCGAGCGGATACCTCCGCATGGGTGTGAACATCAATCGCTCGAAGCTGTGCCAGGTTCATGCCCAGGCTCCCTCATCACCCTTTGACCAGCGGACAGCCTCCTTCCGAAAGGGAACGAAAGGCTTCTTCGCCAGAGATCGTGGACAGCAGCTTGAACGTGTCCCATTCGCCTTTCGACTCCGCCGGCTTCTTCACCTCGTACAAGTACACGGGATGGATCTTGCGGCCATCCGCTCGAATGATGCCCTTGCCGAAAAGCGGATCCTCGGTCGGCAGCTCCTTCATCTTGGCAACGACGGCCTTTCCGTCGTTTGCAGTATTGAGCGCCGTAACCGACTTGAGATAGTGCGTGGTCGCGGAATAAACACCTGCCTGCATGTCGTTTGGCATCATCTTGCGGGGATGGCGCTGCTGATAGCGGCTGGAAAACTGCCGGGTGGCGTCATTCATGTCCCAGTAGAATGGCGCCGCGGCAAGCACGCCCTGAGCCGCGCGCAGGCCGATCGCGCGCGCATTATTTGGATTGAATACGAAGCTCGGCATCTGGAACTTGTCGGTCAACCCGAACTCCGCCGCCTGCTTTAGCGTGTTGGTGAGGTCGCCGCCGGCATTCGCCAGGGCAATGACCTTCGGCTTGGCGGATTGCGCCTGCAGAAGGAAGGAGGAGAAATCAGATGCCCCGAGCGGAACGCGGGCGGATCCCAAAACCTTGCCGCCAAGTCTGGTGACCTCTTCGCTGGCGCTCGCTTCGAGGTCCTTTCCGAAGGTGTAATCGGCAGTGATGAAGTACCAGCTGTTTCCGCCCCGCGCGAACACCGCCTTGGCAATGCTGTGGCCGAGCTCCCACGTGTCGTAGGTCCAGTGCACGGTATTCGGCGAGCAGGCCTTGCCGGTGAGGTCTGCTGTGCCGGCGCCGGACGCAATGAAAACTTTATTCAGATCGCGGGCGAGCGTATTGACGCCCAAGGCGATCGCGGAGTTCGGCACATCGATGATCATGTCGACGCTTTCCCGTTCGAGCCAGCGGCGAGCGATCGTGGTGCCGATATCCACTTTGTTCTGATGGTCGGCGGTCGTGACTTCCACAGCCGTGCCGGACTTGCTCGGGAAATCCTCCACGGCGAGCTGCGCCGCAATCATGGAGCCAATCCCCTGATCGTCGGCATATACGCCGGATTGATCGTTGAGCACGCCGATCTTCACTGCCGTCGTCTGCGCATGGGCGGAGCCGAAGGTGCCAGCGAGCAGAAAAATTCCCGGCAAAATAAATCGAGCTCTCATGTTTTCCTCCTGTTGGCGTCAGTGCCACTCATCGATCAGGTTGGCGCTGAAGCTCTTGCCGGCATCGACGCTCACGAATAGCCACAAAGTTCTCGGCCAGGCAATCCAGTTACCGTTGGCGATTTGCTTGTATTCGCCATCTATGAAGGACAGCCATACCCGTCCATTGGAATCCATCACCAGGGCCGTTTCGCCCTGCTGCCGGCTACCGTTAAACGGGGCGATCGCCACGTTTTCAGACCAAGAATAGATATCACGCGTCCAACCGGGCGTTACGAGACCGACAAACATCACCGCAATGCTGGCGATCCGCAATAAGCCACGGTGCCCGACCGAACATTCCGCTCAAAACCGTTCCATAAATAATGGCAATCACTGGGGCTTTTGTGCTTTCGGTGAATGGGGGAGATAAGATTTTGCACACCATAACGTAGAGACCCACCGTTCCAATGATTGCGGTCGGCGTGACGAATGGGGGCCGCCGTTCCCTCGCGACAAA
>DATBYR010000201.1:0-6798 GCA_036513565.1 Methylocella sp.
TTCAGCCCCACGTCGCTGGCGTCCAATGGGGCCACGGCGCGATCGGCTGCGCGCGCTGGAAGGGCGCTAGGCTCAAGGATGTGCTCGATTTGGTTGGGCTCAATAAGTACGCGGTGGAAGTGGTGTTCGACGGCGCCGACGGCCCCATCCTCGACAAGACACCGGATTTTCTAAAAAGCCTTCCGGTGTGGAAAGCTATCGAGGAGACAACGCTCGTCGCCTATGAAATGAACGGCGAAGTTCTGCCGCATTGGAACGGGTTTCCGGCGCGGATCGTCGTGCCCGGCTGGACCGCGACCTATTGGGTGAAGCACGTTGTCAGCGTAACGGTCGTGACCAAGCCCTTCGAGGGGTTCTGGATGAAGACGGCCTACCGGATTCCGGTTGGTAAGTTTCCCCTGGTTGCGCGTTTTATTTCGCAGGAGACGGCCGCGAATACCCCGATTACCGAGATGGTCGTGAACTCGCTCATCACCAGACCAAACGATGGGGCGCGCGTCAAGGCGGGACACAAGACGGCCATAAGCGGGATTGCCTGGGACGGCGGCTATGGCATAAGCACGGTCGAAGTCTCGGCCAGTGGCGGCAAAAGCTGGACGCAAGCGGTGCTCGGAGAAGACCCCGGCAAATTCGCTTTTCGCACCTGGAGCCATGAGTTTACCCCTAAGCGGCGCGGAAAATTGACGCTCACCGCCCGCGCCACCAATAAGATCGGCCAAACCCAGACGCGGGAGCCGATCCCAAACCCGGCGGGCTATCACCACAACGTCGTTCAAACCGTGACGCTCGATGTCGCTTGAGGAAAAGGCCATGCGGTGGATTGCGCTTTTTGCCGCGCTGGCTTTTGTCCCGGCTTCGGCCAGGGCCGATGAACCGACCGTGCATCTCAAGCAGGCGCCGGGGG
This sequence comes from Methylocella sp., assembly GCA_036513565.1. Classification (GTDB taxonomy): domain Bacteria; phylum Pseudomonadota; class Alphaproteobacteria; order Rhizobiales; family Beijerinckiaceae; genus Methylocapsa. Next base: position 905 of record DATBYR010000201.1, read on the forward strand.
GGATGTTGTCGAGGGCCATTGCGGCGCCTGTCATAGCCTCGATTACATTCCAATGAATTCGCCGTTTCTCGATGCGGCGCATTGGGATGCGGAAGTCGCCAAAATGATCAAGGCGTTTGGCGCGCCGATCAGCGCGGAGGATGCCAAGACGATCGGCGATTATCTCAAACAGAATTACGGGGAGTGATGCGCTTTTCAGGATAAGATGGAACGTGAAAGATCAGCTGGCTGACCAGCGCTACGGCGCTCTCGCGAAGACCGTCACCGCCCCGTTTTCCGAGTCCACAAGGTCAAACTGGTTGGGCGTAAATTCCCTAAACGTTGCCATAAAATTTTTGCCGTTCTTCATGTTGATCAAGACATTTCCCTCGCTCCACAGCCGAAACGTACCCGGTTCCATGTTACCTGGTTCCGCGGAACCAACGGAGCTCATGCCAATCGTCTTGTCTGCTCGAAACACGATGTGCCAGGGACGGCCAGCCGCCTGCCATTCTCCGACGATCGCGCTGATGTCCACATAGCCGCCCGACTTAGGACCGACGATCAAATCCTTAAACTCGATGAAGCCAAGGAAACCCAAGGCAAGACCTACGAATACGGCTATGCCAAGCATCTCGGCGCCCGTCGCGCCCCGGGAACGCTTTGGTGGGAGGGATGGTGAGTTCATTGCTATCTCGCAACAATCAAAGCAAGGGAACGGCGGAAGCGTTGTCCCTTCGGGTCCAGGCACATTGGCCCCCTAACGCGCGCAGGCCGGAGGGCGGCCTGCCGTGCCGTGGGTATCCCCAAAACAGCCCGGTCCGGCCCAACGCGGACCGTCTCGCGCTGATCGCATGTGGGCCAAGTTGCGTTACGGCGTGCTATTTCTTCTTGCTTCGATCGTCCTTCGCCGCCGTCGATTTCGGGGGGTTGAGCCCGAACGGCGCCTGGGCGGTCGCCGCGACCTTGGGCTTTTCCTTTTTCGGCTTCTTGGCTTCGCGGTTTCCGCGTTGCTGACCTTTTGCCATCGTAATCCTCCTCTGAACGAGGCTCGCGGGCGCGAGCCCGGCGTCCCCCGCGAGGGGCGGGTGTTTCGGTTCTGCAAGCAGCCGCTCGAAGTCGGCGAAAACATCCGCAATGAGCCTGGCCCGCGTCAGATCTTCGGCGGCCGGCGACTGCGCAAACAGGATTAGAAGATAACGGGCCTTGGCCACGGCTTCACCCCAGTCGGTGGCAGGCGCGGCGAGAAGCAAGTCCTCCAGTTCCTCCTGGCGCGCCCGCAACGCGGCATCGACTGCGGCGAGCTGACGGCGCACGCTGGTCGCCTTCTGCGCGGCCATCCCTCGTCGACCGTCCAGATCGATTGTGTCTTCCGCCAAAATTTGCCCACTTTCAGCGGGCTGTAGGTCGACCGGGCGAATTAAAAACCGAGTGGACGCAGCCGTGCATTCACCGGTACGCCCGGCCCGGTGCGGGCGCTGGCCAATTTTGACCACTAATGGCTGGTTTTAGAGTGCTGGCTGGCCGGACGGAGCAGATCGAAATAGCAACCCAAAAGGCCGTTCAGCCCCTGGCCTTCGGGGCGGCGCAACCTTCGGTTTCAGTTCTGGCCCGAGGACGTTCAACAGTTCGGCGAGAGCGCGATAATGCACATCCCACGCGGCCGCGAAGTATTTTTCGCCAATACCGACAAAATTGTCTGGCACGACGCCTCCAAATCACCCTTGTCACGATGAAGGTTCTCTCCGATGGCCGAGACGATGTCCACCACCAATCGGCGGCGCCCGGGCGCCCACGGCCTGGCATGATAGAGCACAAATTGTCCAGGATAACCTACCGCATTGGAGACTCAGTCCTTTAACGCCCGCTCCAGGTTCTTGGCGCCCGCGAAGGCCTGTTCCTGCGCCGCGTCGATCCGGGCCGAGGTCATGTCCGCCCCGGTCAGATTCGTATGGCCGAAGATCGCACCGCGAAAATCGGCGCCGCCGGCCTCGGCCTCGGCGAGCGAGGCGCCTTTCAGAATCGCGCCTGGAAATTTCGCGAATTGCAAATCGGTCAAGGCGAGATTGGCATTTTCGAAATCGGCTCCGGCAAGATCGGCGGACTTGAGCACGGCGCGCATCAGTCCCATCGACTGGTTTCGCATGTCGGCGGCAAGGTCCGCCCCAACGAATTTGGCGTTACGCAGGCTTGCGCGTGACAAATCCGCCGCAACGCGGGCGCCGGAAAAATCGGCGCCGTCGCATTTCGCCTCTTGCATCTGGCTTGCGAAAAGATTGGCTTTCCGCAAGCTCGCGCCGGAAAAATCCGCCGCCATGGCCCAGACCTGATCGAGCACCGCCCCGTCGAGCTTCGCGCCCGAAAAGTTTGTCTTGTTCATCCGCGCGGCGCGGAAATTTGCGTTGGAAAAATCGAGCCCGGAAAGATCGAGCCCATTGAGGCTTTTGCCGGAGAAATCGGCGCCGGCGGGCGCCGCCTTGAGGCTTGCCTCGACCTCCGCCCTCGTCATCCCGGCCGAGGAAAACAGCGGACTCGAAAGATCGACATGGCGCATCATGTCTTGGGCGTATACGGGTGGCGAGAGAAGGCAGGCCGCCGCGGCGAGCATCGTCCATCTTCCGAAGCTTTGCATTGACGACGCCTCCTCCGGTTGTTCACCGGATTTTATTTAATTCCGCAACCATGAGTTCACCCCAAATGGTGGGCCAATTTTTGCCGCCAGTCACCATATAATAGCGGCGGTCCTCCCAGCGTGGCCGCAAGCGGCACGATTGCTTGGCCTTCGTTGGCATAGCCGTTTAAGCCTTTTTGAACCGGTTTACGCTCGTGACAAAAGAACATCTCGAACCACTCCGCGCTCCGCCCGCAGAAGACACAGTTGCCGCCGTGACGCTCGCCACGCCCCGCGTGATCGATCTCAATCGGGTCGCGACCAGACGCGAGCACGACCTGCTCGGCGAGAAGGAGGTTCCGGCGGAGGTCTATTGGGGCATCCATACGCTGCGCGCGGTCGAAAACTTTTCGATCACCGGCATTCCGATTGGGCATTTTCCCGAACTCGTCCGCGCCCTGGCGCTCGTCAAACAGGCGGCGGCGCGCGCCAACCGGCGGCTCAAGCAATTGCCGGCGGAGAAGGCCGATGCTATCGATCGCGCCTGCGATCTCATCGCCAAGGATGGACTCTTCCTCGATCAATTCGTGGTCGACGCGGTGCAGGGCGGCGCCGGCACTTCGACCAATATGAACGTCAATGAGGTCGTCGCCAATCTCGCGCTGGAATTCTTGGGCCGACGGCGCGGCGAGTACCAATTTCTTCACCCGATCGACGACGTCAACATGGCCCAATCGACCAACGATGCCTATCCGACGGCGTTGCGCCTCGCCGTGATCTTCGCGACGGCGCCGCTGGTGCGGGCACTGCAAGAACTCGCCTATGCCTTCAAGGCCAAGGCGGTCGAATTCGCCGATGTGCTCAAGATCGGCCGCACCCAATTGCAGGACGCGGTGCCGATGACGCTCGGCCAGGAGTTCGATGCGTTTCACACCACCGTGAAGGAGGATATCGACCGCCTGCGGGAGGCCGCCGCTCTGTTTCGGGAGGTGAATCTCGGCGCGACCGCGATCGGCACCGGGATCACCGCCGATCCCCGTTACGCGTCGCTTGCGGTCGAGGAACTGGCGCATCTCTCGGGCGAACCGATGGTACTCGCCGCCAATCTGATCGAGGCGACGTCCGACATGGGCGCCTTCGTTTTGTTCTCGGGCGTGCTGAAGCGGATCGCCGTAAAACTTTCGAAGATTTGCAACGATCTTCGCCTGCTCTCCTCCGGCCCGCGCGCGGGCTTCGGCGAAATCCGCCTGCCGGCTGTTCAAGCCGGCTCCTCGATCATGCCGGGCAAGGTCAACCCGGTCATCCCCGAGGTCGTGAGCCAGGTCGCCTATCTCGTCATCGGCCACGATCTCACGGTGACCATGTGCGCCGAGGGCGGCCAGCTCCAGCTCAATGCCTTCGAACCGGCGATCGGCTTTTCCATTCTGAAATCGCTGCGGATGCTGACCGCCGCGATCGACACACTCACAAGCCGTTGCGTCAATGGCATCGAGGCGCATCGCGAGCGCTGCCTCGGCCTCGTCGAAAACTCGATTGGCCTCGTGACCGCGCTTGGCCCGGTGCTCGGCTACGAGGAGTGCTCGCGCATCGCCCGCCGGGCGCTCGATGAGCGGCGCACGATTGCCGAGGTCGTCCTCGATGAAGGGTTGTTGACGGAGACGCGCCTTAACGAGCTGCTCCGGCTCGAAGCCATGACCAGGCCCTCGCGCATCGCCATGGCGGCGGTTACCAAGCCGAAGGAATAGAGTTCTCTATCTCGCACGCTTCTCGATCATTTCCCGTGCGGCCTGTTGTGTTTGCGTTCATGCCAACCGTTGAGTCAGCAGGAAGGACAAAATCCTGACGCTGGCCATCGTTGGCTTTCCATGGAAGCAGATAGATGACTTGGCCTTCCGGCGGGCGGCAAAGGGTGCTATCTTTATGCCGGCTCGGAAACAAAGCCGTGGAGGCGACAATGGCGGATGTCAAATGGCATCTCAAAGGCCGGAATTTTGGCCACTGCAATTGCTCATACGGTTGCCCTTGCCAGTTCAATGCTCTTCCGACCCACGGCAACTGTGAAGCGGTTGTCGGGATCGTGATTGATGAGGGTAACCATGGCGGCACCAAGCTCGACGGGCTGATGTTTGCAGGTGTGTTTTCATGGCCGGGCCCGATTCATGAGGGGCACGGCCAAGCGGTCTCGATCGTCGATGAACGCGCGAGCCCCGCGCAGCGCGACGCCATTCTCCGCATTATGAGTGGCCAGGACACCGAACCGGGCGCGACATTCTTTCAGGTCTTCGGATCGACGCTTGAAAAAGTTCATGATCCGATCTTCGCCATGATCGACCTCGACATCGATGTGAATGCGCGCAAAGCGCGTTTTATTGTTCCCAACGTTATCGAAGCGCGCGGTGAGCCGATCATCAATCCGGTGACAAAGAAGGAGCACCGCGCGCGGTTCAACATGCCGGATGGCTTTGAATTTACCTTGGCCGAGGTCGGACGCGGCTGCGCGAAGACAAACGGTCCCATCGAGCTCAATCTGGTGGACTCGCACGCTCATTTCGCCGAGTTGAATATCACTGGAACCGGGGTCATTCGCTGACGGCCATGACCGAGACGATGCTGGAGATCATACTCCGGCGCGACCGCATCATTGTGGCGGCTGCGCTCGCCGCGCTAACAGCGCTCGCATGGACTTATGTGCTGTCGCTTGCTGCAGACATGGACATGGGCAGGATGGAGATGACCGGTTTTCGGATGGTTCCCGCCGGCATTGGGATCATGGCGCCCGCTCCCGCTCCATGGCAAGCTTTCGAGTTCGTTTACGTGTTCGCCATGTGGGTGTTGATGATGGTCGGCATGATGACCCCGTCCGCCGCGCCGATGATTTTGATCTATGCGCGGGTCGGCCGGCAAGCATCGGCGCTAGGTAAGCCGTTTGCGGCGACCGGTTGGTTCGCCACCGGGTATCTTCTGAGCTGGGGCGGCTTCGCCCTCGTCGCCACCGTGGCACAATGGGTCCTTGAACGCACGGCCCTGCTCGACCCGATGATGGCGAGCGCTAGCCAAGTGTTCGGTGGAATCGTTCTCATTGCGGCCGGCGTTTACCAGTGGACGCCGCTCAAGGATATATGTTTGGCACAACGCCAATCGCCGCTCCTGTTCATTCAGCGGGAGGGCGGGTTCCATCGCGATCCATTGGGCTCATTGCTGCTCGGCCTACGTCATGGCGCTTATTGCGTCGGCTGCTGTTGGGTATTGATGGCGCTTTTGTTCGTCGGCGGCGTTATGAACGTGCTGTGGATCGCCACGATCT
>DATBYR010000202.1:0-2186 GCA_036513565.1 Methylocella sp.
GGCGCCTTGCCGCGGCGGGGCCCCTTGGCGAGCGCCGCTTCGATTTCCTTGACGGCCTCGGTCTCGGTAACGCGTTGCACCGCTGAAATCTCGCGTGCCAACCGGTCAAGCGCCGCTTCATAGAGTTGGCGCTCGCTGTAGGACTGCTCGGGCTGAGTGTCGGACCGGAACAAGTCGCGGACCACCTCCGAAATAGCCACGATGTTGCCGGAATTAATCTTTGCCTCGTATTCCTGCGCTCGACGCGACCACATGGTGCGTTTGACCCGGGCACGACCCTTCAGAGTTTCAAGAGCACGCTTGACGATCGGCGGCTCGGCGAGCTTGCGCATGCCGACTGCCGCAATCTTCGCGGTTGGCACCCGCAGCGTCATCTTATCTTTCACGAAGTTGATGACGAACAACTCAAGCTTGTAGCCGGCGACTTCCTGCTCTTCGATCGCCACGATCTGTCCCACGCCATGCGCCGGATAGACAATGAACTCGCTGGTCTTGAACCCTTGTCGCTGGGTCGCCTTTTTGGAGGTCATTCCCTGGTTAACTCCTTGACCCTTCGGCCTGTCGCGACCGGGGGGCTTGGCCACGGGAGCTCCACGGCGGCCTGCGCCCCGGGAAGCTTGTGTTGCCCTGCGACGGCTTACCGACGAGGACTTGGTGGTCTTTTTCGTCTTGGACCTGTGACGCGTCTTGCCTGCCACTGCCGATTGCGTGGATTACACGCCCCTGTTTGACGGTTCCCCGGGAAAACTTCGAAAAAATACGCTCCCGAAGGGAGCGTCGAAGCGATGTTTTTCTTATCTAGGGACGTATATATCACATTATCCGCAGAAATCAAAGCCTTAGAACGTGCGAAAGTGTCGATTCAGTTCTGCATTCGCAATAAAAAACCAAAAAGCGTTAACTGTCCGCAGACCCTGATGCAAAACACCGCACCGGCCTAGTCGCCGGTACCTGGCTCCGGATCGAAATCCTTTAGCTTGCCCTTCACGCCATCCCACTCCTTACCATCGGCGGGTCCTTCCCGTTTCACGGTGATATTGGGCCACGACTTCGAATAGTCGGCGTTGAGCTCAAGCCACTTCTCGAGGCCGGGCTCGGTGTCGGGCTTGATGGCTTCCGCCGGGCATTCAGGCTCACAGACGCCGCAATCGATGCATTCGTCAGGATGAATGACAAGCATGTTGGCGCCTTCATAGAAGCAGTCGACAGGACAAACCTCGACGCAATCCATGTACTTGCACTTGATGCAATTTTCGACAACCACATAGGTCATGAACAAGCTCCGGCCCTACAGTGTGGCGTTGCTCAGCGGGTGCTAGCGCAGGCGGACTGCGCGCGCAACCCTTGCTGCCTCGGTTATGTAAGACGTTGCGACGCAAATACGATCCATCGCCTTGGCGTCGACGCTTTTTCAGTTCCCACACCGCGCTGGCGTATGGTCATGGGGACTTGCCAAGCTCTTCGTAGAGTCGCACCGCTGCGGCGGCATTGCCGCGTCGCAATGTCAGTCCGCATATCTTGAGAACACGGACGCCGCCGTTGAGCGCGACCGTAACCACATCCCCGCATTTCACATCGCGACCAGGCGCTACGATCCGGACACCGTTTACCCGCACGTGCCCCGCAATAGCCAGCGATGCGGCGGCGCTGCGGGTGCGCACGATCCGGGCATTCCATAGCCACCGATCGATTCGTTGCCGGTCCACCGACACCGGGGGGCCCGCCTCAGTGGCGCTCCTTGGCGTTCGCTTCCAGCTGAGCCTTGAGGGCGGCAAGCTTGGCAAACGGCGAGTTGGGATCGGGCTGCTTTTCGCGCTCGCGACGCGGGGCGTAGTCGCGGCGGTCCTTGTGCTCGTTGCGGTCTTTCACGAAGCGCGGGCGCTCCGAACGATCCTCTTGGCGTTCCGAACGAACATGCTCCCTTTGGCGCCGCTCACCGCCGTCGTCGCGCTCGCGCCCTTGCGGGCTACGTCGACGACGATGTTGCGCGGGGGGCTTTTCGATCGGCGCGCCAGCTTCGACCACGTGCTTGGCGCTGCCCTCCGCCGCGATGGCGCGCTCCGCCGTTGAATCCTGCGCCGGCGCCGCATCTTGGGTTTGGCGCGTGTATTGCCGCCGGGGCGGGCGCCGTTGGCCGCCGCGCTCTTCGCTACGGCCACCCGGGCGCCATACATCGACGAGTTCCG
>DATBYR010000203.1:0-4116 GCA_036513565.1 Methylocella sp.
GACATTAATTTCAATCCGTATTGGACCGTGCCCGCCTCGATCATCCGCAAGGATTTGATCCCGCGCATGCAAAAGGATCAAAACTATCTGGCCGACCATAAGATCCGGATTTTCGACAAGGACGGTCAGGAGCTTCAATCCGATCAGATTAATTGGAACTCGCTCGATGCGGTCAATTACAAGTTCCGGCAGGATCCGGGCGGTGATATCAATTCGCTTGGCGTCGTGCGCATCAACATCAACAATCCCTATGGTGTCTATATGCATGACACCCCCGAGAAAGGCATTTTCGGCGACGATGACCGGTTTGTGTCGTCCGGATGCATCCGCGTCCAAAACGTTCGCGACTATGTGACCTGGTTGCTCAAGGACACACCGGGTTGGGATCGCGAACATATTGATGAAGCGATCCGCTCCGGCGAGCGCGCGGATGCCAAGCTCGCGACTCCGGTTCCGGTGTATTGGGTATACATCACGGCGTGGGCCACGCCCGAGGGTATTGCCGAGTTCCGCGAAGATATTTATCAGCGCGACGGCTTTGGGCCGGATACGGCCGACGCTTCACCGAACCCGCTCCCGCAAGTGCTGCCGCAGCCAGAATCCCGCGCGGTCAGTGCGCGCAGCCCCGCTCTCGAACCCATGAACGACGAGGAATAATCCGCGCAGTGTGGCAACCGGTGCTACTGTTGAACTATGCTGAATTCGACGCGCCGGTCCTCGCGCGGGCGACTTTTCATCCTCCCGTTGCTGCGGCCTTCGATTGTCCCGTCGTGGTTGGCTAGGGAGCGCGGGCTGCCGTAACCCCTGGCGCTCAGCATGGCGGGGTTGACCCCGGCATCGACGAGGATTTGGCGCACGGCATTGGCACGCCGTTGCGAGAATTCCGTATTGGTGGTGGGACTACCGGCATTGTGCGTGTAGCCGCTGATCCGAACCACCGTTCCAGCAGGCAATTGCTTGATCAGAACGGCCGCATGCCGCAAGAGAACCTTGCTGCTCGATGGAACCTCGGCGCTATTGGCAGCGAAATAAATGACGGGCAGATGAAGGGCCGGCCGATTCGCAGCGCCGGCTGGGTTTTTGCCGCTGAATCCCGATTTGAGCGCCGATGACGCCGCCGCCGTTTTGGTGGCCCCGCCACCTGGAAGTGTGGCAACCGCGAATTGGCGCCCGAGAATGGATTTCACCGAACTGATGATCCCGTCGCGATCGGCATCAGGAATCGTTCCCCCGATACTAACGGCATTTCCTTCAAACAGCGCCTGCGACCCCGGGGTCTTGAAATTATCGAGCGCCGCCTTGAGATCCTTCGTCCAGCCCGCCTGCCCAATATGCTGGTCCACGGCGAGATCGCCGGTGATTTTATCGGCTCCGAACACCGTCTTGAGCGAGTCGGTGATTGCGGTGCGAGTTGCGTCGTCTCCTACGATGCCGGAGTAGACAATGACGCCGTTCTCATTGCTAAGCGCCAAGCGCGCCGGCATCGAAGGTGCGGGCAGGGAGGCCACCGGCGCATTTTGCGCGATGACGGGCGCGGCTTGTCCGGCCGCATGGGTGCCCGACCTTCCAGATGAAATCGCGTATCCCAAAAATCCGAGCGTAACCAGCAGACAGGCGCCCGGAATGAGCAACCGGCCGAGCCCGGGAGCGCCGCCGCCTCCCATGCTGCCCGGCGGAATTTGCATTGCTCCAGGCTGCGTAAGTTCGTCGGCGCGGGAGGATGAAAGCGGGATGGCCAAGTCGGGGAAACCGCCTTGCGCCAGCTGGCCGATGATTTTGGGTATCGCATAGCCCAAAATCGTTCCCGCGAAGCGTTGGCTTACTTCGGCCTTACCAGCAATCTCGCTAAGAACGCCGGAGCCGAGCGTCTCCTCGACCTCTTGCCCCGAAAGCGGCACGACATCGGTTCCTCCTACCCAGGAAGCAACCTCGGCGGCGAAACCCGCGGCCTTGAACCGATCCAGGAAGCCGCCAATACCGCCTGGTTGTCGAGCGATCAGGTCCAGGGTCTCTTGAACCAGCGAACTGCCCTTGGGTCCGAGATGATAGCGCGCGCCGATTTCCTGAATGAGCTTGTCAAAGGTCGCCATCTTACGTCGTCTCCTTCTCGAGAAATGCCGGCTCGCCCCGCGCGTCTCGCGAGAGGACTCGAGTCTCTCCTGACTACGGATAACCGCGGCTGGAAGCGAAGGTTGCTCACATCCACGCCATCTTATAGCGGCTTGCGGCTAAGCATAGAGCAAAAATCTCCAGTTTTCCCCGCGATCTTCAACGACCGCCTCTCGAAAGCCGCGGCCAGCGCTGTCCCGTGGACACTACGCAATCCATGCGTCATCCTTCGTGCTGGGCCGTTTCGTGGGCGTTCCTAATTGCCACGCTCCGGCCGGGCAGCCCTAGAGATGTCCATAAAAAAGTGGCTCGGCCTTTCGATTCCGGCTTGCTCCAACTCTTTGAATTTGAGCGATTCCCTTTCGATCACGTGATTCCGCGTAATCGGAATCGCTCTAGCGGGAACTCGCATCGAGTGGCGCCAAAGCCGCACAAATTGTTTTTCTGAACGTCATCCACAATTTCCTGCGCGACCGGGCTTTTGCACCGGCGTCCGAATGCTATTCTGGCAGCGATTCAAACATTGTTTGTTTGCGGTTAGGCTGCGTGCCGCGTGGGAAACTTGTTCCTGCCACAGGTGCGATTTCGGGGAGGTTGATCCTTGGACGGCAAAAATTTAGCCTCGCGCCGGTTCGATTTCGATGCCACCCCTGAGCTGTCGGCGATCGAAGCGGTTGACCTTGTTGAAATATCCGGACGAGTCAAGTGGTTCGACGTCGCGAAAGGGTACGGCTTTATCGTGCCGGACAATGGCGCCGCCGATGTTCTTTTGCACATCACCACTTTGCGCAAGGACGGCTTTAGTGTCGCTTATGAGGGAACCCGCGTCGTCTGCGAGGCGGTGCGCCGGGTGAAGGGATTGCAGGTTCTAAAAATTATCTCGATGGATGGATCGAGCGCCGTGCATCGATCCGAATGGCGGCCGCCGCGCACCTGTGTCGAGGTGGTGCCGGCGGGCGGGTTTCAAATCGCCATCGTCAAGTGGTTCAACCGCCAGCGCGGATTTGGCTTTCTGACCCAAGGCGTTGGTACGCCAGATATTTTTGTCCATATGGAAACCCTGCGCCGTTACGGGGTTGCGGAGTTGCGGCCGGGAGAAAGCCTCCTCGTGCGTTTCGGCGACGGCCCGAAAGGACTCATGGCGGCCGAGGTGCGGCCGCTCGACGCGGCCATGCCCATGCCGCATTAAGGTGGCATCTGTTCATGCGGCCGTTTGCGGGTCAGCCGCGGCCAAGTTCCATGCTACCGTAAGCCGATGAGCGTTGCGATTGAAGGTCTTTGGCGGGGGCCGATGCGATGCGGCGGCCGAGACCCTGGCCGCTTCGAGTTGAATCGCGCATGGGCCTTTATCGAATTGTTTTCTTGGATGATCCCATCCGAAAAATCCGCACCTTTTTGCGATCAAGCGCCAATCGCCGGCCCTGCCAGTTTGGCGCGCGGGGTTTTGGCCTTCCTTGGACTGTGCGCAAGCTTGGTTTTTCTTTGCGCGAGTCCGGCAGCGCTCGCCATGGACGCGCCGCCGCGGCAAGGCAACCTCGAAAGGCTTAAGATCGTCACCGCCAGCGGAACCCATGAATTTTCCGTGGAAGTCATGCGCGGCGGGCCGCAACGCGAACGCGGCCTCATGTTCCGCCGGTTTCTTCCGCAAGAGCGCGGCATGTTGTTCGACTTCGCGACCGAAAAGCCGGTGACGATGTGGATGAAAAACACTTATTTGCCTCTCGACATGATCTTCATCGGCCGCGCCGGCCAGGTGGTCTGGCTCGTCGAAAATACCGAGCCCTTGTCGGAAAAAATTATCCCCTCGGGCGCTCCGGCCTATGGCGTTCTCGAAGTCAATGCCGGGACGGCGGCCCGTATCGGTTTGCGGATCGGCGACAGTGTCCGGCATCCTCTGTTCGACAAGTGACGGGGCCCGGTCATGATTGGGTTGCCGCCCTTGTTCGCGGCGCGGCCGCATGATAGCGACTACGCGGTGAGAGGGCAGGGGCATCGTCTGCGGGGCAT
>DATBYR010000204.1:0-2572 GCA_036513565.1 Methylocella sp.
CATGGAGCCGCCCTTCCCTTTCGAGGCGCCGCTCCGCCGCCCGGTCAATTCCGCCATGACGGCCTTGGGGTCCACGCCACAAGCAAGCATATGGCCATGATCGCGGTAGCCGGTGATGGTCTGATCGCCTTCCGCCGTCGCCATAACGACTCCGGCGACGACTGCCTCTTGACCAATGTAGAGATGGCAAAAACCGCCGACGAGACCCATGCCGTACATCTGCCCCGCTTTTTCCTCGAACCGGCGTATGAGGAGCATGTTACGAAAGGCGGCCAGTTCCTCTTCCTTGCTGAAAGCGGCGCCGTTCGCGCGCTCGGTTTGCGTTTTCCGCGGCGCGGCCTTGCCGCGGTCGGTGGAAGATGCGGCGGCCATGAAAAGCCCTTTTGCAACGCCGGCCGGAGGCGGCGAGAGCAACAAAATAGCTCAGCTCCAAGAGGAAAGCGAGCCCTCGGACCATGTGGCGGCAGCGTACGGCCAGGAAGAAGTTCAAGGCATCCAGCGAATATTCGTGGCGCATGGATCGTTCCGTGAGACAAAAGCGTCGTTCGCTTAAAGTCTCGCGATTCACCGAAAGTTCCCGGACCGGCTATATGGGACAGCTCCGGCGGTCCGTGGCAAGGCTTTCGCGGCGAACGGGGCTCGCTCGGTGCGCGGTTCACTTTTGCGTTCGCGGCAGGAATACAACAAGATCGTTCCGGGCGACGCGGCCAAGCAGCGCGCGCGCCACTTCGTCGAGAAGATCGCGATCGATCCCACGGCCGGACAGCAATGCGGTTCGGTGATTCCACAAGGCATGCTCCGACTTGAGGCCCTCCAACTCGCCGCGCAGCGCCGCGATCTTATGTTCGTATTCGTCCTTGGTTTTAAGACCGCGCTCGCCGTTCACCGCATGCCAGACGAAATAGCCGCCGATCGAGCCGGAGACGCAATAAAGCAGCAAGGAATAGAGAGTCGCGCGCGCACGCCTATATATGACCATGCCGCAAGGTTAACGGACCCCGGTAAGCGATCCGTTAATTCGAGCTTGCTGCATCCATTTTCCCGAATCGCTCGCCCTCGGGCAAGCAGCCAACGGCCCTCAAACCGGGATGCCTTGGGCTTTCGCGAACTTGCGCAATTTGTCGCGCAAGGACTGGCCCCCGGTCGCCTCCTTCATGAGGTTCGCGACAAAATTTTCCGCCTCGTTGAGATTGGTCGCGAGTACCATGGCTTTGACCGGTCCGATTGACGCGGCCGACATCGCCAGGCCGCGATAGCCTAACGCAAGCAAGACCATGGCTTCGAGCGGCTTGCCGCCTATTTCGCCGCAAAGGGTCAACGGCGTGGCGGCCGCGCGGGCCTTGCCGGCAATAAGTTTCAAGGCGTGCAGGACCGGCGCCGATAGGGGATCGAATCGCGTGGCGACCCGCTTGTTGTCGCGGTCGGCGGCATAAAGATATTGCACGAGATCGTTCGACCCGACCGAAAGAAAATCGACCTGCCGGCAGATTTCGTCGAGCTGCCAAAGCACCGAAGGCACCTCGACCATGATGCCAAGCTTGAGATCGGACGGTGGCGCCCGGCCGTGCTGCCGCAAATGGACAAGTTCATTCTCGACAAAAGATTTCGCGGTTTCGAATTCCTCGAGCGTTGCGATCATCGGAAACATGATGCGCATTTCGCGTCCCGAGCCGGCCCGCAGCATGCCGCGCAATTGCGAACGCAAAAGGCCCGGCCGGTCGAGACCGATGCGGATGGCGCGCCATCCAAGCGCCGGATTTTCCTCCTCGACCTTCGTCATGTAAGGCAGAACCTTGTCGGAGCCGATATCGAGGGTGCGGAAGGTAATCTGCTTGCCATCGACAAAATCGAGGGCGGTCCGGTAAAAAGCCTCCTGTTCGCTCATCCTTGGCAATCGCGACGCCAGCATGAACTGGATTTCGGTCCGGAAAAGCCCCACCGACACAGCCCCAGTCTCCGCGACGTGCTGGAGATCGACCAGCATTCCGGCGTTCATATGCAGATCGATCGCGACGCCGTCCTCGGTCACGGCCGGGACGTCGCGCAATTTGTGATATTGCTCTTGCTTGCGTGCGCGCAGCCGCGCCTTTTCGGCATAGGAAAGTTCGACGTCGGGCGGCGGGCGCAGATGAACATCGCCGGAGATGCCATCGACGATCACGGCATCGCCGGGCTCAACCAAATCGACAACATCGGGGACATCGCCGACGGCCGCGATGCCGAGCGCGCGGGCAACGATCGCGACATGGCTTAAGGCGCCGGATTCCTCGAGGACAAGGCCGCGAATCTTGGCGCGATCATATTCGAGCAGCGCGGCAGGCCCCATGGCGCGTGCGACGATCACCGAATTATGCGGCAAATCCTTATGCGCGCTCACAAAACCCTGACCGGTGAGCTGATGCTGCAAGCGGTTGGCGAGTTCGTCGAAATCATGCAGCCACTCGCGCAAAAATGGCTCGGTCCGCCGTTGTAATTTAGCGCGCGCGACGTTTTGGACACGTTCGACCGCAGCTTCGGCGGTGAGCCCGGTTGCCACCGCCTCGTGCAGCCGGCGCAGCCAGCCACGGTCATG
>DATBYR010000205.1:0-23769 GCA_036513565.1 Methylocella sp.
CAACCAGATCTGCGCGGCGCATGGGCTCGGCCTAAAGGTTTTCGATCTGGCGCTCGATGTTCCGGCAAAGGACATTACCGAGGCCCCGGCCCTGGAGGAAAAGGAGGCCGCCGCGACTTTCGCTTTCGGGATGGAAGCCATCGCCGGCGGTATCGATCTTTTGTGCCTCGGCGAAATGGGCATCGGCAATACGACGATCGCGGCCGCCATTTACCATGCGCTTTACGGCGGCGCGGCGGCCGATTGGGTTGGGCGCGGCACCGGAATCGACGATCGCGGCTTAGCGCGAAAGATCGCGGCGGTGGAGGCGGCGGTCGCGCGTCACAAGGAGCATCTTTCCGATCCGCTTGAGGTGATGCGCCGCCTCGGCGGCCGCGAGATCGCGGCGATCGCCGGTGCGATCATCGCGGCGCGCATGGAGCGCATTCCGGTGATCCTCGATGGCTATGTGGTTTGTTCCGCCGCCGCCATTCTTCATGCGCTCGATCCCCGTGCGCTCGACCATTGCATGGCCGCCCATGTTTCGGCCGAAGGCGGGCATGCGGATGTGCTGCGGCGGCTTGGCAAGAAGCCGCTGCTCGATCTTGGGCTTAGGCTCGGCGAAGGCACCGGCGCCGCCTTGGCATTCGGGATCATCAAGTCGGCGATCGCCTGCCACACCGGCATGGCGACGTTCGCGGAAGCCAAGGTCGCACGCGGGGGTGAGCATTGAAATGCTTCGCCATGCTCTACGCTTGCCGGATTGGGGCTTTATGCCGGCGACGCAGCCACGCGATGACCGGCACAAATACGGCGCCCGCCGGTCCGTCCCAGGTGTCGAAGCTAGGCCAGCGCACGCGCAGCCAGGCGGCAAGATCGGGATCGGCGCCGATGAGGTCGCCGGCGATCCAGCCTAGCAAGCCCGCGCCGGCCCAAACGAGGACGGGAAAACGGTTGAGCAGCGCCAGCACGAGCGTGGAGCCGAAGACGAGGAGCGGGATCGACAGGGCGAGACCGATAAGGATCAACAGTTTCGATCCTTTCGCCGCGGCGGCGACCGCCATCATGTTGTCGAGCGACATCACCGCGTCCGCCACGGCGACGGTACGGACGGCGGACCACAGCGTGTTGGCCGGCGCGATCTCTTTTTGACGCTCTTCCTCGCCGGCGAGCCTGACCCCGATCCACAGCAGGAGAACGCCGCCCGCGATCTTCACGAAAGGCAAGCCCAGCAATTCAACAACAAGAACGGTGAAGACGACGCGCAAGACGATCGCCGCGCCGGAGCCGAGAATGACGCCCCACGTCCGTTGTCGCTCCGGCAGCGAACGGCAGGCAAGCGCAATGACCACGGCATTGTCGCCCGAGAGAAGAATATCGATCCAGATAATCTCTAGAAGCGGGAGCCAAAAAGCCGCGAGGGGGTCCATGGCTTGGAGCTAGGCCATGCACGGCGCGGGGTCAAGCTCCGGGCCACTCCCTTGCCTCTTCACAAAATACCGCTGTGCTAGACGGAATGCTGCTTTCTTACATCAGCAGAAAGACAAATCTTGTAAGATTGATGTTCTCTAGTTTTTGACCGATTTGCTCCTTTAGGATACGTTATGTGTGCTCATTTCATTTGCTTGGAAGGTGGAGCTTGCGGTCATTCAATGAATTGAAAAAGCGATGGGACGATAATGTCGGCTGCAGGCGCTATCATCCAGGTCTTCTGATCAAGGATGCTGGGCTTGTGCTTGGCGCGGACACGATTTTGGTGCGCATGGGCGAGACGCGTTCCGGCGCGAAGGCTCTTGCGGTCGAAGCCGATCGCGAGCGGCTTCTGAGTCTGCTTGGTGTTTCCTATTGGGACAAAGTGCCGCCCGGCATCGTCAAAAATATCGAAAAGGCATCGGAACAATGGCGGCGCGGCGAAAGGGCTTTGGCGCATATCCATTTGGCTTTCACTGGCTTGCCGAGGCTCGAAAGCACAGACGATGCCTATCGTCGCTATTTGGCCGAAGCGCTCCTCGACGATGGTTTGCCACCGCGCGAAATGCTCGCCGAACTTGGCCTCGGCCGGACTGTGCGCCAGCTCGACAAATTCGACCCTGACCAGCCGCGCGTGCCGGCAGGCAGCGGCCACGAAAGCGGGCAATGGACGGCGGACGGGAGTTTGGCCTCAACCTCGGCTGGCGAAGACCCTGCCTCAATCTCGGCTGACGAAGATCATAGAGTGCAGCTGGCCGGCGATGTTATTCATGTTGGAGTTTTGGTTGGTGTAGGCCACGCCTACAGCCCAGGCGAAATACCGTCGACGACGTGCCATTATGAGTCGGCATTTGGAGATTTTGAGCGGTACTATCTTGGCATAGTGAAATGTCCAGGGATTCGGCGGGTGCCATGAGTCTCCGTCTGCCGCCTCGACCAAGAGGCCGGCGCGGCCATTATGAACTGCTCGAGTGTTGTTGATTGCCACTCTCAGATTCGAGGTTCCCAGATGCCCAATAATAGAAAAATCGATGTGTTCTTTTCGGCGAGCGCCGAGGATGTTATCCGCCGCTTCATGAAGGTTGCGGAGCGAACCATGCCAAACGCAAGCTTAGTCCCAATCATCCTCTGGTCGATCGGAGGGAAGTTCACCAACAAAGTGACGGGCGAGGTGACGAAGTTAGGACCAGATGTTGACGTTGGCGCGATTGATCCGAAGGATTTGGCTGATGAACTCATCGTCCCAATGGGCGGGCTTAAGGTCGCAATTCGACTGCCGGACGAACTGCAAGCCGCCGATCGGCTGAAAATCGATTTCTCGGATGGTTCTTTTGTCGTCGCCAACAATTGATTGCCACTCTCTGCTTCTTCTCATGAAATGTTTTCGGTTCTCAGATGCGCAACGATAGAAAAATCGACGTTTCCTTTTCGGCGAGCGCCGAGGATTATATCCGCCGCTTCATGAAGGTTGCGGAGGAAACCATACCAACGCAAGCTCAGTCCTAGTCATCGAGTGGTACATCTCAAAGAAATTCACGAACAAAGTAACGGGCGAAGTGAGGACGTTTGGGCGGGGCGTTGACGCTGGCGCGATTGAGTAGAATAAATTGACTGACGAGCTCATCGTCCCAATGGGCGGGCTTCAGGTCGCAATTCGACTGCCGGAAGAACGCCAATCCGCCGACCGGCTGACATTCGATTTTTTGGACGATTCTTTTGTCGTCGTCGACCATTGATAGTCACTTTCAGATCCGGGGTTCCCAGATGCCCAACGATAGAAAAATCAACGTTTCCTTTTCGCCGAGCGCCGAGGATTATATCCGCCGCTTCATGAAGGCTGCGGAGGAAACCATGCCAAACGCAAACTTAGTCCCAATGTTCGCGTGGCACAACTCAGGGAAATTCACGAACAAAGTAACGGGCGAGGTGAGAACGTTTGGGCCAGGTGTTGATGTTGGCGCGATTGAACTCGAAAAATTGACTGATGAACTCGTCGTCCCAATGGGCAGGCTTAAGGTCGCAATTCGACTGCCGGAAGAACTGCAATCCGCCGATCGGCTGAAATTCGATTTTTTGGACGATTCTTTTGTCGTCGTCGACCATTGATTTGCAATCTCTGCGCCGTATTGCCTCGGCGACGCTCGATTTGCTTGTCTGGCCGCATTCCGGACATGTTTGAAGGCCAGAAACGAAGGCTCATAAAGTCAATTCGCAAGATGCAGGCTTTGTTAGGTTTTTAGCAAAATTCGACGCGTTCGTTGGGAACATCGATCGTCCCGAAGGGCCGAGACCATAATTTGAACCAAAGCGCGATAGCACGAGATGGCAGGCCTCGCGTAGGCTGGCGGCTGCTCGCGCGGGGACCAAATATCGGCAGGCGCCTTTGTTACATGCTCGCGGGCTGCGCCATGATCCTTGTCCCCGGCTGCGCGTCCATCGGTTTGTCCGGGGCGGGCGAGCCTGCCGCGGAGCCTCGGTCCGTCTCGATATTCGTGGTCTCGACCCGCAAGGGCGAACGCGGCGCGTCGAGCGAAGCCGCCGTCGCGAACGGGGCGCGGTTTTCTTTGCAAATGATCGGCGTGCCGCCGGGCCATGCGCAGGGCACGGTGGAGCGGCCCGCCTTCGGTTCGGAAGATCCGCAGAAACACTTTGTCGCGCGGAGCCGGCGCGGCCTGGACGAGACTGCTTTTTTCGCCGGGCTCGCTAGCCATATTTCCGGACGCATCGGATCGAACCGCGATGTTCTGCTCTATGTACATGGTTTTAACACGAGCTACGACGAGGCGCGTTTCCGGCTCGCGCAAATCGCGGACGACGGGCGTTTTGGCGGCGTTGCGGTGCTCTATACATGGCCCGCCGCCGGCAGCCTCCTCGACTATGGCGCAGCCAAGGAAAGCGCGACCATTGCCAGGGATGCCTTGAGCAGACTCATTCACCGGCTATCCGAAGTGCCGGATATTGGCCGCGTGCATATTCTCGCGCATTCGATGGGCGCCTGGCTCGCCATGGAAGCGTTGCGGGAAAATGCCATTTCCGGCAGTCCCGACCTCAACGGCAAGCTCGGCGATGTCATGCTCGCCGCGCCCGACATCGATTTGAAAGTTTTCCGTCAACAATTGGCGCGGCTCGATCCGTCGCATGTGTTCGTCCTCGTCGCCTCGAACGACCGGGCGCTTTCGCTATCGCGCACGCTCGCGGGCGACCGGCAGCGAGTCGGCGCGCTCGACCCCAATAATCCCAGCGATCGCGCGGCGCTCGAAGATCTTGGCGTCAAGGCCTACGATCTTTCGCGCGAGTCAACCGGTCTGATCGGGCATGGCACCTATGCCGACGCACCCCAGGCGGTGCGCACGATTGGCGCGCACATCACCGAACGGAGACCGCAGGACGCCAACGTCCAGGCCGTGCTCGGCGAAAAACCCGTCGATTCAAAAATCATGACCGTACCGCTCGCGCCATTACCCGGGCCATCCAGCTCCGCGGCGAACCCGCCCCCGGAGACGGTTTCGCCGCGGTAGGCAGGGTAGCCCTCCGGCCCCACCATGGCCGGGGATCGCGCCGGCGGTTCGCGCGAGCCCACTCCGTACGAAATCATGCTATGGAAGGAATTACTGAATATCAATAACTTGAAGTAAGTTCTTGAAGAAGTCTATCAACTTCTTCAAAGAACCTGGTCCAACGATGCCGCCAAGCTCGGCTTGCCAGTTGCGGCCGGAATTCAGCTTGCCCGGTTTCGTTGACAATATTTGTGAAACGTTTCATAATTTCCAAACACGGTGCGGAACTTTTTCCCGGACTGGTCGTTACCCGATGGAAATGGGTCTGCCGGCGACCGGTCGGGGCGTCGTGTGGCCCCATTGGTGCGCCCGTGGAGTGAGAAGGTAGCCGTCGCTTACCTTTACTCAAGCCTCGGAAACCACTCTGAAATAAAAAAGGCTCTTTTTAGGGTCGAAATTGTTTCCCTTGAATTTTCATAGCACGAAGTCTTTTAATCTGGTTTTGCTGTCTGCTTCGACATCATTGTCATGCCGGAGCAGGGGGTAGTTGTATTGTTTACACTGTTTAATATGGCTTTCATGGGAAATTTCACAAGCAATTGAGCATCTGCAAAACTTAAATTGTGCATAATATTGCAAAGCAACATGAGATATTTCTGTTGACGTCATCACAACGTTAGATTTACAATCTAGATTAGCAGGCGTCGTGACGTAGCGCTTTAGATTGGCTATTCCCCTAAAGAATGTCCCGGCGCTCGCCCTGGTGGCGGCATGAATATTGCTTTGTTGTAGAGTGCCGCTTTTCACCCGTTTCCAACGCAGTTCGGCCTGCTAAGCGAGGGTGTCATGTGTTTGATCGCTGAAATCATTCATACGTGTTCGCATGAAAAGGTCGCCCAGGCCGCCGTCGCATCGATGGGGTCCGGTTTCGCGGGCAAGGTCGGGGTTACCGCCGGCGCAAATGGGTTATCAATCGGCGCCTTCACGGCTCGCGCGGTTCGTGAATTCGAGAGGATCGGCGGGGAACAAGAAAAACACGCCCTCCGGCACGCCATGAACGGTTCGGACCAACCGATCTTGGCAGGTCTTCAGCATATTCTCGAGCCGATTATCGAATAATGCGGGGGGAGTCCGGCGGCCGCGCGTTCGAGGAACGCCCCTTCCGGTCAGGTGCGGCCTTCCTCGACGTCCTCGCAGGAAAATCCAAAGATCGACAATCCCTCCTCCAATTGACCGGCTGCATTGGGCACGCCAAGGAGAAAGGCTGCCGTCCAGGGATGCGTCGCCGCCTCGGCGGAAGGGCCGTCTCATTCTTCAAGCGGAAAATCCTCGCCGCCGCTCAGATAGAGAGCGATCAGTTCGCGCTGCCCGTCCTCGTTCGTTGAACCGATGAAATCGACCAGTTCCTTGCGCACCGAGGAATGCTGGGAGCATGGTTATCCGGCAGCGGGAACCGGTCTCGCGGCGAAGATTGTGCGCTATCCTCAATCGAATCGTGCTCTCGGATTCAGGATACGGCGCGGCGTGCCAAAAGTCTTGTCCGCTCCGGGGTTTCAGGCCCGAGACCCGGCTGATAGAAAACTCCGAGGCTAGGCCTTCGGCCAGCTTCAAGTAGCCGGAGCGTGGCAACATCCCTAATTTCAAAACTGTCGAAGCCGCAGCGCGCAAGGAATTGCAGCTGGTCGAACAGAACCTCGCCGGTCGCCCGTAATTCACCCCTAAAACCAAAATTGCTGCGAAGCTGGCGCGCTAGCGAGTAGCCGCGCCCATCGGTGAATTTTGGAAAGGCGACCGCGACGAGCGCGAAGCGGGCAAGATCCGGCGCAATTCTTCGTATGTCCTGCCCCGGTTCAATGAGCAGGCCAAGCGGCATATTGCCGGTTTGCGTTTGGGCGCCGGCTGTTTGCCAGTGCGCCAGCGTCAGGATGACATTGCCTTCTGGCGGAAGGCCTTCTCCGTGCGCCAAATTGCGCCAGTCATCCGGCACGAAACCATCGCCTTTGAATATCGGCATATTCAAATGTCCAAACCGGCGTAGAGCGGCAGCGTATGAAGCCCGCATTCGACTTTGCTACTCCCGCGCCAGCGCCCCGCGCGCGGGTCTTCGCCAGGCCTTACCGGCGAGGTGCACGGGATGCACCCAATCGAAAGATAGTTTTTGGCGACCAGCGGGTGGCGCGGCAAGTCGGAGGCGTCGAGATAGTCTCGGATTTTTACGGCCGGCCAGTGTGCGAGCGGATTGACTTTTATGCGGCCGCCTTCGGATTCGAACAAGGCGAGGTCGTTGCGCGTGTGCGCCTGAAACCGCTTGCGGCCCGAGATCCAGGCGGCATAGCCTTCGAGCGCTTCCGCCAGCGGCAAGACTTTGCGGATTTCGCAACAGCGGCCGGGATTGCTTGCCCAAAGGAAGTTTTCCGGATCTTCCACCGCAAGCAGCGCGGGCTTTGGCCCGATGGTGACCACATTTGAAAGGCCAAGATGGGTCACGAGTTCGTCGCGATAGGCGAGGGTCTCCGCGAACAAAACCCGCGTGTCGATGAACAACACCGGCGTGGTCTTGTCGATTTGTGCCACCATATGGAGCAGCACGGCGGAATCCGCGCCGAAACTCGAGACAAGCGCGATCCGGCCAGGGAACAGATCCTCGATCACGAGGCGCATGAATTCGCGCGTGTCCATGCCGGCGAATTTGGCGCCGAGCCGCGCGGCGCTATCCGTATCGGCAACGAGGGCAGCCTCATTCGCGGCCATAAAGAGCCTCCTTGAACGGCTCCATTCCGATCCGCCGGTAGGCGGCGAGAAAATCTTCCGTCGAGCCGGCACGGAGCTTCAAATAGGTACCGACGACCGTCTCGATCGCATCGACGATCTCGTCCGAAGAGAAGCTCCGCCCGGTGATCGCGCCGACGCTGCAAGTCTCGTCGGCGGAACCGCCAAGGGTGATCTGATAGGCCTCGGAGCCGGCCTTCTCTAGGCCGAGAATGCCGATATGGCCGACATGGTGATGCCCGCAGGCATTGATGCAGCCCGAAATATTGATTTTGAGCTCGCCAATTTCCCGCGCCCGCGCGCCATTGCCAAACCGTTCGGAAATCCGCTGCGCGACGGGGATCGAGCGGGCGGTCGCCAGGCCGCAATAATCAAGCCCGGGGCATGCAATAATGTCGGTCACGAGGCCGTTGTTCGCGGTGGCGAGACCTTGGCTCGCAAGCCGATCGAAAACCTCGGGCAGATCAGCGAGCGCGACATGAGGCAGCACGAGATTCTGTTCATGGGAGACGCAGACCTCGTCTTGCGAAAATGTTTCTGCTAGATCGGCGATCGTTTCCATGGATTCGGCGCTGGCATCGCCTGGAATGCCGCCGATGGGTTTTAGGGAGATCGTGACGATCCCATAGCCCGGTGTTTTGTGCGCCACCACGTTTTGCGCGACAAAACGGGCAAACGCAGGATCGCTTGCCTTTCGCCGCTCTAGCGCGACGGAAGAGGCCGCCCGCGCGGGCAGGGCAGGTGGCGCGAAATAGACGCGGATACGATCGATTTCTTCTTGCGGCAGGGTGAGCGCCTCGTCCCGGTGATCGGCGAACTCGGCCTCGACCTCGGCGCGAATGGCGTCCGCGCCCTTCTCGTGAAGAAGGATTTTTATCCGCGCCTTGAATTTATTGTCGCGCCGGCCTTCGAGATTGTAGATGCGCAAAATTGCATTGGTGTACGCGAGGAGATCGGCCTTGGACAAGAAGTCGCGAATCTTATGCGCGATGAGCGGGGTGCGGCCCTGGCCGCCACCGACGTAGACGGCAAAGCCGACCTCGCCTTCAGCGTTCTTGACGATCTGATAGCCGATGTCGTGCACCCTTATCGCGGCGCGATCCTTGGCGGCGCCGTTGACCGCGATCTTGAACTTTCGCGGCAGGTAGGAATATTCCGGGTGCAGCGAAGACCACTGCCGCAGAATTTCGGCGTAGGGGCGGGGATCCTCGATTTCGTCGGCGGCGGCGCCGGCAAATTGATCGGCCGTGACATTGCGGATGCAGTTGCCCGAGGTTTGGATCGCGTGCATCTCGACTTCGGCAAGCTCATTTAGAATATCGGGACAATCTTTGAGCGCCGGCCAGTTGAACTGAATGTTTTGCCGCGTCGTGAAATGGCCGTAGCCCTTATCGTAGCGCCGCGCGATGAAGGCGAGTTTGCGCAACTGCCGCGACGACAAGGTGCCATAGGGGATGGCGATGCGAAGCATATAGGCATGCAATTGCAGATAGACGCCATTCATCAGCCGAAGCGGCCGGAACTGTTCCTCGTCCAATTCTCCGGAAAGACGGCGCGCGACCTGGTCGCGAAATTGCGCCACGCGCGCGGCGACAAAACTTCTGTCGAATTCATCGTAACGATACATGTCGGCTTCGCTCCGCCGGGGCGAACCGCCCCCGATACCATAAGCATTTCAAATCGAAACGCTCTTGCTCTTGATGTGTTGCTTCATCGTGCGATCTCCCCCGGAAAGACCGCCGCAACCATAAGTTCACGCTCTCTAGGATCATGCTCTCGCGTGCTAGGATCATGCTCTCGCGTGTCCGCCAACCGCGGAGTCCGCAAAACCACATTCGGGCCTCGCTTGGCCGAATTCGCGGGCGGCGGGTCCGCGCCGTGTGCGAAGGAATGCGTGCGCGGCAAGAAATCGATCGTCGGACCCCGCGCGCGAATTGCCTCGCGTAATGTTACCGCGCGCAGCCCGCTGGCATCCTCGGTAACCTCGACCACAACAGGTTCGACGACGAGATTTCGCTTCGCGTCACTCTGGGCGACGAGGAGTCCGGCCTCCGCTTCGGCCTTGCTTGCAAAAATTTTCGCCTGACAGAGCCGATCGAACCAGGAACCGTCGCGGCCGGCATAGACGACGATTCCGTCGGCGAGGCGATTTGCGGAAATGACTTTGGGCATGCGTTAAAGCTCGCGGAACACGACTTCAATCCGTATATAATCCAATTAACAGCGTTTAGCGAGTGTTTATTGTAATGTACATTAAAATGATGTACAATGCTGGCGGCAGTGCTGGAAGCGATTTCGCGAAGCGCGTCTGTCGACTCTCCGATTTTGACTGTTTTCCATCTGCCAGGGAAACCGATAGCAGCTCAGTTTGAGTTTGTGCTGATGACCCAAAGCGGACCCAGGAAATGTAGACCCGGACGCAACCAAGTTCTCGGGCTGGTGTGGCCCGCAGCCCCCGGACGACCTGTAATTTTTCTGAGCTAATTTGATGATTCAGGCATCATCATCAGCATATTGCGCTCTATTGATCGAGGCGACCATGGCGAAACCGGCGGGTGAATCGAGTGGTGAGGCTCTTTGACTGGATTTCGACCGTCGACTGGTGCTACGATGGCATGGGTGCAAGCCGCTATACCCAGGTCTTCCACTGCATTTTGCGGTTTATTTTCACTACTAGGAGGAACGCGCCTTGCACAGGATACTTTGCATAGCGGGCGTCATCGGCGCCTTGGCCACCATTACGATCGCCTTTGACGCCAACGCATTTTCAATATCACAGGTCCCTAACCAGAGCTCCAATGTGACGCTGGTGGCGGGAGGATGTGGCCTGGGCTTTCACCGGGGTCCCTATGGAGGCTGCCGGCCCAACATAGCGGGAAACCCCGCGGTCGGGTACGGCGGCGGCGTATATCGCGGTGGCGTGTACCATCGCGGTGGTGTATACCATCACGGTGGCGTATACCGTCGCGGCGGTGTGTATCGTCGGGGCGGTGTGTATCGTCGCTGAACGATACCCGTTTATGCCGTTTGATGAGCCAATGCGAACGGCGGTTTAAGCCGCTAGCGAAATCACACCCAAAGCGCGCGAAGTAGGCGATGCCCGAATGCCCTTCGGAAGGCAGAAATTCAAACCGTGGCACGACTGGACACGCGATCCTTCAAATAGTCATGCACCACTTCGCCGAGGCCGAGCGTCAGGTCGGTGACAAAGTGGCTGGCGGAAACCACGCCGCGCACGGGAAGGCGGGCGACGTCGCACATCGCATGCTCGAAAAGCGCGATCGCGGCTGGCCCGGACCAGGCGCCTTTCAGTGTGACCCCCTCAAGATAATACCGCACGAGCTCGCAAATCCTTGGCGTGCAATCCACATGAGGGATGATCTTGATCATGAAACTGGGCTTTGCCAGGCTTTTTAGCAAAGGTGCCGGGTCAAGCTCGTGATGTTTGTAGCCCATGGTGGCCGACACGCACAGCACCGAGCCGTAGTGCAAGGTGCAGACCAAGGTCTCGCTCTCATGCGCGATCTTTGGTTTGGCGAGCTTCTTCGGAAAGCCCCAGATCTCGCGCCCGCCGGCGATCGGCGAATTGTCGTCGAGATACATGGCGTGCACATAGCCGCCCTCCTGGACCGTCCCATCGGCGGCGCGAAACCGCACCGGAATCACCTGGCCAGTCTCCGTATAGTCGCCAAAGCCGGTCGAATCGGGCATGCGGATGAACTCGTAGTTGACAGTGTCGCCAACCACCTCCAGCGGTTCCGGGACCACCTCGCGCAAAATGTCTGGATCCGAGCGGTAACTGATCACCACGAATTCGCGATTGTAGAATTTGTACGGCCCGCGCGGGTAGGCGGGTCGGTCAGCGGCATGGCGAACGCGTTTTTGGCGACATCGGCAAGCTTCATCTGCATCTCCTCGTATGCCTCAGTGAGCGATCGCGAATCTAACCGCGCTTCCCGCCGGATTTTCCGGGCGCGGCCGCCATGCGGCGCTTGCCCCTGCGGTCCTCCTCCGCCGCCGCGTGGTATTTCTGCCTTATATCGATGAGATCGACTGTTGGCTTGGGAAACGTCATGCCAAGTTCTTCCATCGTATCCGCGATAATCTGCGATACTGCCAAATTGCGAAACCATTTGTGGTCGGCCGGGATCACATACCACGGCGCGTCAAGCGTGCTGGTCGCGGCGAGGGCATCCTCGAATGCCCCCATATAATCGTCCCATAGCGCGCGCTCGGCATAGTCGGATTCGCTAATTTTCCAATTGCGCGCTGGATCATCAAGCCGCTTCCCGAAGCGCGCGAGTTGCTCCTCCTTGCTGATGTGCAGGAAGAATTTTACAATCGTGGTTCCGCTCTCCCTAAGCCCCAACTCAAAGCTGCGGATCCGGTCATAGCGCGCGGTCCATGTGGGCTTGTCCACCAGTTTGTGGACCCTGGCAATCAATACGTCCTCGTAATGGGAGCGGTTGAAGATCGCCACCCATCCCTTTGGCGGGGCATGCGGGTGGACCCGCCAGAGAAAATCGTGGTCAAGCTCGATTGGGGTCGGCTGTTTGAAGCTGACCACCGATGTTCCTTGCGGATTGAACGCGGTGAATACGTGCTTGACCGTGCCGTCCTTGCCGCCGGCGTCCAAGGCCTGGAGAACAATCAGGATGGAGTGCTTTTTCTCCGCATATAACAAGGCTTGCAGTTGGCCGAGCTTTTGCCGGTATCTTTCCAGCTCCTCCGCCGCCGACCCATGGGTCTTGTGGCGGCCCTTGAAGGAGGGATCGACATCCTTAAGTCTGAGCCTCTGACCCGGAGTGACGATCATCTGTTTGCGATAGTCCATGGAAATTTCCTCCTCGCCAGCGTATATCCAACGCTTCTTTCAAGCGCGTATGATCCGCGTGAAGACTGACAATAGCAATTTTGTTGGGAGACCGGGCGTCTTTTAGGGTTACCGGAAGCGCTCGCCAACGAGCTGCATCGTTAACATGAAGCGCGGCGACGCCGGCCAGAGCGTCGTAGCTCTCAGCTTCCCGCGTCGCCAGCGTCCTTGGCCGCAAGCTGACCGATTGCGGACCAGTCGAGCTTGTCGCCGCCATGGGCTAGCAATGTCAGGAACCGGTCACGCAGAAGGCTCGCGAGCGGCATGGGCACGCGGAGATCTTCCGCTGCTGCGAGCGTCAGGCGGATGTCTTTCTGGCCAAGCGGTGCTGCAAAACCGGCCGGCTCGAATTTTCCATTGGCGATCAGCGCACCATAGGTCTTGTAGACCGAGGCATCGAACAGCGTCGAGGTCAGGATGTCGAGATATTGCCTCCGGTCGACGCCGGCTTTGCCGATCAGGGCCATGGCCTCTCCGACCGATTCGATGACCGAAGCGATCAGGAAGTTGCCGCTGAGCTTCACGAGATTGCCAGCTTTCGGTGTCTCGGAGACGATGAAGGTTTTCTGCCCAATCGCATCGAAGAGCGGCGCCGCAGCTTCGACCGCATCCGGCGCACCGGCAGCAACGACGAAGAGCTGACCCGTGGCGGCGACATCGGGGCGGCCGAACACCGGCGCAGCCACGAAACGCTGGCCGGCTTTCGCGTGGTCCGTCTCAAGCCTCTCCGATAGGGCGACACTGATGGTGCTTGAGGAAATATGGATCGCGCCCGAAGGCAGGCTGGCGACGATACCACCGTCATTGAATACGACCGTCTCAACAGCACCGTCATCCGCCAGCATGGTAATCACGGCATCGCCGTGGCAGGCGTCCGGCACGCTGGCGGCGGCTTTCGCTCCCTGCGCAACGAGCGCTTCGACCTTCGAGCGTGTCCGGTTGTAGACGGTCACATCATGGCCGGCCTTCAACAGGTTTGCCGCCATGCCGGCGCCCATGCGCCCCAATCCGATGAATCCGGCTTTCATAGACACACCTTATTTCCTAAAGGGTTGACGCCTAATGCCCTTAGTTAAGGTATCCGAGCCGCAACGAAATCGCCGCCGGCCGTCCTGTCCCTCGATTGCCTCGGCGACACGCTCCGTGGAGCGCCACCTCTCCCGCGAAGGCTACGAGCTTTGCAAGGACAATGGCGCCTCACAGGTTCCATGCTGTTTACATCAAAGCCCGATGTCACTATTTTAATGCATCTCCGGTCCCGTACCATTTTCCAACCAGAGTGAGGACCAAAATTGCGCGCCGAAGCCGAAGCGCTTGTCCAATCAATCAGGCAATCGATGGGATTGCTGAGGAGGCATCTTTGACGTCGATGCCGCCGCCCGCCGCCTTGCCGAGCTGAACGCCAAGACCGGGGACCCAAATCTCTGGAACGACGCCGAAGCCGCGCAAAAAATCATGCGCGAGCGCACCGCACTTGAGGATAAGCTTGGTTCGCTCAATCATTTTGAAAATGAACTTCTGGACGCGATTACACTCGTCGAGCTTGCCGAGGCGGAAGGCGACGGGGCTTCCGCGAAGGAAGGGCTCGACCAGCTGACCGCCCTGAAGGAGGAAGCCGGGCGCCGCCAGATCGAGGCGTTGCTCGCCGGCGAGGCCGATGCCAACGACACCTATATCGAGGTTCATGCCGGCGCCGGCGGCACCGAGAGCTGCGATTGGGCGCGCATGCTGTTTCGCATGTACGCGCGATGGGCCGAGCGGCACAAATATAAGGTCGAGATCATCGAGGAAACGGCGGGCGACGAAGCGGGCCTCAAATCCGGCACTTTGCTCGTCAAGGGTCACAATGCGCATGGCTGGGCCAAAACCGAATCCGGTGTGCATCGCCTGGTGCGCATCTCGCCTTTCGATTCGAACGCTCGCCGCCATACGAGCTTTGCTTCGGTGTGGGTCTACCCCGTGATCGACGACAGAATCGAAATCGACGTGAAGGAATCGGATTGCCGCATCGATACCTATCGTTCGTCGGGGGCTGGCGGCCAGCACGTCAATACGACGGATTCGGCGGTGCGCATTACCCATATCCCAACTGGGATCGTGGTTGCCTGCCAGGGCGAGCGTTCGCAGCACAAGAACAAGGCAACCGCGTGGAACATGCTGCGCGCGCGGCTCTACGACCAGGAGATCGAAAAGCGGGAGGCGACGGCCAATGCGACGGAAGCGGGCAAGACCGAGATCGGCTGGGGCCATCAGATTCGCTCGTATGTGCTGCAGCCCTATCAGCTCGTGAAAGATCTTCGCACCGGCGTAACGTCGGGCACCCCCGGCGAGGTTCTCGACGGCGAGCTCGACAGTTTTATGGAGGCGGCGCTGGCCCAAAAACTTTCCGGCGGCGGCCCGGCCGCGGTCGAGGATGTGGACTGAGGCGGGATCCGCACCTTGATCCTCGTTGCATAAAGACATGAGTCCGGCTATGCGGCACAAAAAAGAACGAATTTTCAATCTGCCGCCGGTGGTCCTTTGGATCGTCGCGCTTTTGGTCGCGATCGAAGGCCTCTCTCAACTCGTCTCGCCCGAAGCCTATCTCGAGATTCTTCGGCGCTTCGCCTTCGTGCCGGGGCGCTTTACTTTTGCATTCGCTCCGGACCGCGTGTCCGTGGCCTTCACGTCGATCGCGCACGACGCCGAGTTCCGCGCCCAGGCGGCGGCCTTTTTCCTGGGCGATGGAAAGCCGCAATGGTGGACGCCGCTTACGTACGCGTTCTTGCATGGCGGCTGGCTGCATGTGGGGATGAACTGCCTTTGGTTCGCGGCCTTCGGCTCGGCCGTCGCGCGCCGTTTTGGAGCGCCACGCTTTTTGTTTTTTTGCGCGGTCACAGCAATTGCCGGGGCGGCAATGCACTACGTCACCCACATGACAGATCTGCAGCCGGCCGTGGGTGCCTCGGCCGCGGTCTCCGGCGTCATGGCGGCGGCGGTGCGTTTCGTGTTTCAACCGGGGGCGCCGCTTGGCGAATCGCTCGGCTTCGCGGAACGCGGGGACGAGGGCATGGCTTATCGCCAGCCGGCGCTGCCTTTGCGGGAAATTATGTCCAATCGCAGCGCGATCAGTTTTCTTTTCTTTTGGTTCCTCGCCAATTTTTTGTTTGGCACCACTCCGGTTCCGCTCGGCGTCACTGACGCGACGGTCGCCTGGGAGGCACATATCGGCGGCTTTCTCATCGGGCTTTTGGCATTTCGTTGGTTCGACCCGCCAGCGCCGCCCGTCGCCATCGCGCTCTAGCCTCAGCCGAGCGACCGCCGGTTCTTTCGTAGCCGCGGAGAACTCGCAGCTGATCTCGCTGATCCGGAACCCAAAATAGGCGGATTGCGAAAGCATCCGGTTGTCGAAAACGAAATCCGCCGAAATTATTCCGGAGCGGTAACTTCTCCAGCACGGCCCGGCTTCAGGCCTGTCAGCCTGTATGGTATTCTGATAACTTCTGAACGATCATGAAGTTCTCGAAGAGGGTCAAGACTCGGCTCGGCCGCTACAAGCGCGCGATTGGGGACGCATTGCGTTCAGGTGAAGATGCACATCGCGTGTGCGAGGTTAAAGTCATCGCGCGGGACAATCCTCACTGACGACCATCTCTGCAACAAAGCCACGGCGCGTAGAATGTTACGATCGCTCCCTCAAACCAAGCAATGCAAACGAAGCGATTGTTTCCCGATAGGCCCTAAGCCTGTTCCGCCCCGAAGCGAAGGAGGCCGGATCCATGCGCCTTGAGCCAGGCTTCCGCGCGCTCCGTATCAACCGTCAAGCG
The DNA here is from genome assembly GCA_036513565.1 of Methylocella sp. Classification (GTDB taxonomy): domain Bacteria; phylum Pseudomonadota; class Alphaproteobacteria; order Rhizobiales; family Beijerinckiaceae; genus Methylocapsa. The sequence goes on from DATBYR010000205.1 coordinate 16,395, forward strand.
CCCGACCGCGGCCCAGAACGCGGCGGAATGGTCCATATGCAACAGATGCGCTGCTTCATGCGCCACGAGATAATCGAGGACGAAACGAGGCGCCATGATCAGGCGCCAGGAAAAACTGAGAGCGCCCGACGAGGAGCAAGATCCCCACCGGCTCGTCGTATCCCGCAAGGTGATTTTCCGAGGCGCGACTCCAAGTGTTTTGGTGTGGCGCTCGACGGCGGCATCGATGTCCCGCCTGGCCTCCTTGACGAGAAAGTCGCGCACCCGGCGGGGCACGAACGGCGCCCCGGCGCTCACGCAAAGCAAGGGCGAGGCGTTGCCCCCCGGACTTGCCGCGCCATCTTCGATCCAGACTCTCCCGCGCGTTGGGGGGCAATGGGTAATCCGGTGCAACATTCCGCGCAGGGGAACGAACGCTCCCGGCTCGAAGGGGATCATTTCCGGTAACCGGCGCAGTTTTGCGCCGATCCAGGCCGCGTGCCGGCCAGCGAAGGACTTTGCTTCGCCGAGGCTTCCCCGCGCGGGCATTGTCAAAACAACGTCCTGGGTCGCCGCCCGGACCCGCAAGGTAAAGCGGCGCGCGGCGCCCGTCCGCCGCAAATTGATTCGATAGGTCTCGCCTGCGTGAGACACATCGAGATAGGCGATACCGGAAACGCGGGGCGCGTTGTTTCGCGGGAGGCGCGGCATGGCCTCAGAATACCGGGAGGCCGGGTGAGTCGCTAGAGCTTCATCGTTGAAAATTCGCACGCCGAGCGGAGGGTGGCCCGTGGCAAAATGAAGAGATAGAGTTGAATCATAGGAAGCCCCGGCAAATGACCGGGGCTCTGTCGCGGATGTGAGCCATGTCTCCCGGATGTAGCCGCATGCTGTAGAGCTGCGCCACACTGCGACATAAACGATAGTTAATGCTTGGCGCTAAGGAAGTCAATGGGGCGCGAAGCACTTCCATAACCGAGACTCGCGAAACGCCGCCGTATCGCGATCTGGATTTATGTTGAAGTGAAATATAAACATTGACATGTATCGTAATTTGTGCGTTACGATAGGCGAAGAACTCAGCGATCCCAAAGGATGCGTCGGATTTAGCCGTCTGTGGTATAGACTCACAGAGCGTCGCTAAAGCAGATGGGTTGGCTAAATGAGATGACGTTGCTAAGGTTGCGCATGACGTTGCTAGACGCGATAGAAACTAAACCGGGAGGTGATGAAGTGACTAAAGGCGTTGATAATCAACAAGACACAGGAAGCGGACAACTCAACGGGGTGGACTTTGGCTCCTTTACGACGACTCTTCAGGCCATTTTCACCGAGGGGGCCGACTATACGAAAAAGTCAGTGGAAAGCCGCCTGGCCCTCGGCGAAAAACTGCTAGGCGCCAAGTCGTTCGAGACCGTGATTCAGATCCAGTCGGAATATGCCAAGACGGCGTACGCCGACTTCGTCGCGCAGGCGACCAAAATGGGCGAACTCCATTCCAACCTCGCCAAGGCAGCCTTCAAGCCGGCTGAACAGGCGATCGCCGCCATGCAAGGCACGATGCAAGGCACGAAGTCATAGTTATTCGGATCTGCGCGTTGGGTCTGCGCGCAGACCCCTTCCCAATCAAATGGACTCATTTGATTGGGAAGGGGTCGGGCTTCGCTTGGACTCCAGGCGAAGCCCGGGTCCCGCATCCTCAGCTGTTTTCCACCAGATTCAGGACTCTCGCTGGAGGCCTTAACGAGGCATGGAATTTCCGGATGCGGGGCACGATCTCATTGCGGAAACGGGAACCGTTGAACACTCCGAAATGACCGACCTTGTTTTGCAGATAGTTCGCCTTCATCGATGGCGGAATGCCGCGGCAGAGTTCCTGGGCGGCAAGGGTCTGGCCAATCCCCGAAATATCGTCGTTTTCGCCTTCCACGGTGAGTAGCCCCACGCGGCGGATGGCGGCTAGATCCACCGGCGCGCCGCGATGTTTCATTTGACCTTTCGGCAGCGCATGTTTGACAAAGACGGTATCGACCGTCTGCAAATAGAACTCCGAGGTCAGATCCATGACTGACCGGTATTCGTCATAAAATTCACTGTGTTTTCTTGCGGAATCGCCGTCGCCGGCGACCAGATGATCAAAAAACTCCAAATTCGCGATGATGTGGCGATCGATATTCATCGCCATGAAGCCCATAAGTTGCAGAAAGCCCGGATAGACCTCCCGTCCACCCCCAGGGTAACCAAAGGGCACGGTGCAGATGCAATTTTGCGCAAACCATGCGCTGCCACGCTCCTGCACCAGAAGATTGACCTTGGTCGGGCTTCGCCTCGCGTCGATGGGACCGCCCATCAGCGTCATCGAAGCCGGAACGTGCGGGCTGTCCCGCGCCTCCATAAGGGCAACGGCGGCGCTCAGCGGAACCGCCGGCTGGCAGACCCCGATCGTATGCACTATCGCGCCGTCACGCTCCTTGCTTAAGACCTCGCAAATCGAAATCAAGTAGTCGATGTAATCGTCAAGGTCGAACCGGCCGCTGACCAGAGGAATCGTCCGGGCATCCACCCAGTCGGTGATGTAGACGTCATAGAAGGGGAGAAACGCTTCCACCGTGCCGCGCAGCAAGGTCGCGTGATGGCCCGACATGGGCGCGACGATCAAAAGCTTTTGCCGCGGCTCGGGGGCCGCCGTGTCAAACTGCTTTTCAAAATGGAGAAGCTTGCAAAACGGCCGCTCCCAGGCCACCCGCTCGACGATTGGAACAATTTGGCCGTCAACGGCCGTCGTGGCGAGATCGAACGCTGGCTTGTCGTAACGCCTGGTCAGCCGCTCGAAAATTTTCGCCGAAGCAGCCAGATTCCGGCCAGCGGCGGTATAGGAGAGCGGATTGCCCGGATGTTCCAGCCACGTCCGCGCGGCATCCGAAAGGGCCCGCGTCGGAGCCAAGGCGAGATAGGCCATTTCATGCATTTCATAGGCAAAAGGCGGCATTTTTGTTCAAATCCTTGCCTGTCGTCGCCGGCGGCCTAGATAAGATGCCGATATTTTTGGCCAAAGGTGTTCTCCCCCGGCTGCAACGCCCGCGACCATGTCGCGGGCGTGGCCGCTGGGTGTTGTTAAGCCGTTAAACCGTCACGCCGATAGGGAAGCTGTCTAGATACATCACGGCCCAGCATGGCATGTAAAGAATGATTTTCAGAAAATCAATGTATTTGCAGATGAAAGTTTTGGCATCCGCGGTTAATTTTTGTGATCGCGAAGCTGTTTAATTCGGCATTTGCGGCGAACGTGCTCGCCTTGTTCCCAGACGCTGGCGCGGGAAACAGGAATGCCGGGGACACATGAAGCAGGCCGCACGGCGCTGTTATTAGACCAGCATGAAATTCATCGAGTAGACGGCTGCCTAGCCTTCGAAGGCCTCCGTCGCAAAAAACGCGTCGCAGCACGCCTCAGTTCCATGAAACGATGCCCCGGCTTGTAAGATCCCGCAACCCCCATATGCGGGTTGAAAAGGCCTTCCGCGCTCCTGCCAACCGGCCGGCGCTGGCGCCAGCCTTGTTATTTCGATAGCCACCAGTATGACATGACGCGCTCGATCCCGAGCCGCCGGACCGGTTCTTTGCTAACCGCAACGCGGCCTGAGCAAAGCGGCGCCCCCGACTCGGGGACGCTGGAACCTTAAGCGCTACGGGGCACCTCGGAAAGGTGCTTGACCCTCGCCGCGACGGCGTGCTGGGCTGCCTCGGTCGTCTGTACCGCCGTGGTTACCAATTGCAGCCAATCCCTTTGATAGGATTTGGCCATCTCGAGCGGGAGGGACGCCAGCATGTCGGCCACCTTTCTTGTGTGTTGTGCCGCATGTTCGAAAGACTCTTTCACGAAATCCAGCTGGATCGACGCAACCTCTTCCGGGGTACGCACTTTGCGTAGCTTTTCGGTGTGCTGGGTCGCGCTGTCAAGCGTTTGCCTGGACATTTGCGCGATCGTGAGAGCGAAAGCTTGGATGGTTTTGGTTGCCGGGGTTATTCCATTGATCGCGATATCATCGATGCGAGTGTCGGCGGATTTTGCGTGCGCGCTATGTTCCATTTTCCTCCTCCGTTTTTGAAGCATTGCATCAGACCTTTGTCGTAATGTAGCACCCGTCAGCGACCTACGCCACAAGAAAGCAAATGAACGCTGTGGTTGTCAAGCTATAATAAGCGTTCGATTCGCCGTCGCGAAAGACCACATCCATCAGCCAAGGCAAGCTGTTTTCCACCGCCCGATGATCGCGGACGCGTGGCCCGGGGCGCGGCCGCCAGCACGCCAGCGGCGGACGTCCTCCTAGTCTTTTTCACCAATTGAACGAAGGCGAATTTGCTGGTGCGGTCGATGGCGACATAGAGGTAGACCCAGCGGTCTGGACCTCGGCGATATCGATGTGGAAGAAGCCGATCGGGTAGGTCTTGAACTTTTTCTTTTGGGGCTTGGCCCCTTCGACTTCCGGCAATCGCCTGATACCGTGACGCTGCAGGAATCGATGCAGCGACGAGCGTGTCAGATGCGGGATCGTGGGCTGCGGTGCGTAGAGGCAGTTGTCGAGCGGCAAGAGCGTATGCCGCCGGAAAGCGATGATGATCGCCTCGTCCTCGATGGACAGCACCGTCGATTTGGGTCTTTGGGCCCAGTCGGCAGATCGACGACCCTCGCCCTCTTCTTCCACTTGGCGACAGTCTTTTGATTGATCCCGTAGCGCATGGCGAGTGCTCTCAGGCTCTCCTGACTATTTTGTATTGCTCGACGGACCGTCTCTGTCGTTGTGGCGCCGCCGTGTAGAACTTGTGCCATGAAGCGTCCTTTGATTCTTGCGAAAAGAATGCACCATCAAAGTCCGGGATCAAACAGCTAGACCAGCATAACAACGCAAACCCGCGGCCCTTCGTTTGGACAAAAAAGGCTGATGACATCCTCAAAAAAGTCCGTAATTGTAAAGCTATCTTGGAAACCCTACAGTAGGGTGTGGCTTCGATCGAGGCCTGCCGGGGCCGGTAGCTCAACGGTTAGAGCCGGCCGCTCATAACGGTCTGGTTGCAGGTTCGAATCCTGCCCGGCCCACCAATTTACCTCTGGTTCCAACCCGGCGATCGCACAGGATCGCCGGTGCATCGAACTTCGATTTGGCACGATGCCTGGATTTGAACAATTCCGGCACGCGTCGATTCGGGGTGCCAGACGACATTCAGGGTGCGACGGCAAATTCGAGAATTCTTCGAGATCCTGAGGGATAGGCCAGGATCGGCCTCAAGGAGCTGCGCGTGGCCAATCCAGTGACGCGCGCCAAGCTACCCGAGTCGATCGAGCGCGACGATTGAACGCATTAGCTCGCCGCCTCATTTGTCGCGAACCCGAACCTCCCCAGATGGCACTCGCCGCTTATTCAGCCGGGCCGTGTTATAATGACGGCCTCCATAGCAGACACCTAACTGACACATAACTCAAGACCTTGAAACGATCCGCTCTGAACTGCGTACCTCAGCTCAAGACACAGGTCTTCGCCCACCATGAGGGATGCGCGCGCAGAATCGCTTGCTTGGCACGGGCGACGGAGCGGCAACCCTTAAAGAGCGCGAAACATGTCGCGCCGGAGCCCGACATGCGGGCAAGGCGGCAACCCCGCGCGGCGGCAAGAACTGCAAGCACGTCGCCGATCACCGGGGCGAGCATGCAGGCCGCCGCCTCCATGTCGTTGCGGCCTTTGCGAAGCGCCGCGATCAATGCTTCCGGCGGCATGTTTGGATAAAGCTCTGGATGTCCGCCAAAGCCGGTCGCGGCGCCGGGCGCGATCTTCATCTGTGAGAAAACTTCTTTCGTTGCGACCGGGCCGCCCGGATTGACGAGCAGGCCGATGAGCGGCGGCAGCGCGAGCAAAGGGCCTAGTTCATCGCCGACGCCCCGCATCATGCGCGCGCGGCTCATGAGACAAACCGGGACATCCGCTCCGGTTGCCCGCGCGGCTTCGAGTACGCCCGCGTCGTCGAGCGCAACCGCGTTGGCGCGGGCAAGCAGGCGCAGCGCCGCCGCCGCGTCCGACGATCCGCCGCCGAGGCCGGCCGCCACTGGCAGACGCTTGACAAGATGAAACGAGCCCAGCCTAGCGCCTGGATAGCGTTGCGCGAAATGACGCGCCGCGCGCAACACGAGATTGTCTTCCACTCGGCCCGAGGCGGCCGCGCCCGGACCCTCGACGGAAAGCGAGAGTGGTTCGCCTTCGGTCAAGGCGAGCGCGTCGCCCCCGCGCGACAAAGCGACCAGACTTTCGAGCGTGTGCCAACCGTCGGCGCGGCGGCCGGTCACATGCAAGGTCAAATTGATCTTCGCCGGCGCGCGTTCGGTGAGAGTTTGGGGCAAGACGGATGCCGCAATCAAAGTTGAAAAGAAGGGATCAGGCGAGCGCGCTCATACCGTGGACGACGGACGTCGACGATGCCTATTTCTTTCGCCTGGTTGCGATACATTTTGACGCCGTGTCGCAGCACATTGCCTGTGCGCCCCGCGGGAGTATCAGCCGCCGTGTTTTTTCGGTTCGGATTGAGCCGCGGCGGGATGCGTCTCTTCGTCGAGACCATGTTCGATCTTGCGCAGGATTTTGACCTTATCCTCCGGCTCGGGATCGAGGTCGCGCGCGTGATTCCACTGGAAATGCGCCTCGAGTTTGCGTCCTGCCCGCCAATAGGCATCGCCGAGATGGTCGTTGATCACGGGATCGGAAGGTTTGAGGTCGATCGCGCGTTCGAGTTCCTTCACCGCCTCGTCGTTGCGGCCGAGTTTGTAATTCGCCCAGCCAAGACTATCGACGATATATCCGTCGGTCGGCCGCAGTTCGACTGCCCGCCGCAGCATGTTGAAGGCTTCGTCGAGGTTCATGCCTTGATCGACCCAGCTGTAGCCAAGATAGTTCAGGACCAGGGGCTGGTCCGGATAAAGAGCGAGCGCCTGCACGAGGTCGGCCTCCGCCTCCGGCCATTTCTTCTCGCGCTCGTAGGAAATCCCCCGGAAATAATAAATTGGCCAATTGGCTTTTTCGGGCTTGCCCGTCGCGGCCAAGGCACGCGAATAGGTTTCGATCGCCTCGGCATAATGCTTGTGCGCGCGGTGCAGATTGCCAAGCGCGGATAAGGCGTCCTCGTTTTTTGGGTTTTCGTCGACGATCCGCTTGAGAAATTTGGCGGCCTCGTCCGGGCGCCCCAACGCTTCGAGAATCTGGCCGGTCTGGATATCGGCCGTGGTGCGCAAGGGATCGTTTTCGCGCACCATTTCATACACGTCGATGGCCTGCTCGTTCTGTTTGAGGCGTTCGTAGATTTCGCCCAAGGTAATGATCGCGAGGCTGTTGTGCGGGGTGAGATAGAGCGCGAG
>DATBYR010000206.1:0-2549 GCA_036513565.1 Methylocella sp.
GTCGAACGCCTCGACGAATCCCTCCCCGCGGTCGTCGGAGATTCCCACCAACTCCAGCAGGTGTTTCTCAACATCCTGAACAACGCTTACGACGCCGTCCGCGAAACCGCGCGGCCCGCGCGCATTGAGATCAGGAGCGCCAGCGCCAACACTTTCGTCGAGATTTCTTTTCGCGATAACGGTATGGGCATCGTCGATTCCGAACGTATTTTTGACCCGTTCTTTACCACCAAGGACGTCGGCAAGGGTACTGGTTTGGGCCTGAGTATTTGCTATGGCATCGTCCGTGAACATGGCGGAGAGATTGTGTGTCACAACAACCTTGACTCTGAAGGAGCGACCTTTGTCGTCCGCCTCCCGGTCGCAGCCGAGACGGCATCCTTTGGAGCAGTTGCAGGAGTGCATCCAAAATGACCCCAGGAACTAAGACAGTAACGAAATCCGCTCGTGCGCGAGTGCTTCTGATTGAAGATGAACCGGCCGTCATGGCTTTAGTGCGCGCCGTCCTGGAGGGCCACGGATACGCAGTGGTTCCCACCGAATCCGGCGCCGATGCCTTGCGATTGCTCGAGGGGGGCGATTTTCAAGGCGTCATTTCCGACATGCGCACGCCCGGAGGCGTCGACGGCGCCCAGGTCTATGCCTGGATAGCCACCCACCGCCCCGAACTCGCCTCCCGGGTCGTTTTCATTACCGGCGATATCGCCAACGAGGAAACCGCCGCCACGCTGCGCCGCACCGGCGCGCCCTGCGTGGAAAAGCCTTTTCGCGTTCATGAATTCATTTCCGTGGTCGAACAGACCTTAGGCAGGGCCGCTTCATGACTCAGGACTTCCGCATCCGATTGTTAATTGTCGATGACGAGCAGACCATCCGCCGCCTCTGCATTACCGTCGGCGAATCGCTTGGCTTCTTCTGCCTGGAAGCCGAGAGCGGTGACGCTGCCCTCGCCCTGCTCGAGGAACAGCCCGTGCACATGGTGCTCACCGACATGGTCATGCCGCGCATGTCCGGAATCGAATTCCTGGAGCAGGTCAAGCACACCTACCCCCGGATCGAAGTAGCGGTCATGACCGGCCACGGATCCGTGGAAACAGCAGTTCAGGCGATGAAGCTCGGCGCCTACGATTACATTTCCAAGCCCTTTGCGCCGCTCGATGAGCTTCGCCTTTTCCTCCGCCGCATGGCCGACAAGGTCCGCCTCGTGGAAGAAAATCTTTACCTCCGCGAACGCTCCGAAACCGAGACTGCCGTTCACGGTATCATCGGCAATTCCACCGGTATTCAGAACGTCCTGCGCCTCATTTCCCGCCTCAAAGACACGCGCACCCCGGTCTTGATTTCCGGCGAAAGCGGCACGGGTAAGGAACTGGTCGCCCGCGCCCTTCACTTTCGAGGCGCCATGGCGAACCTCCCCTTTGTTGCCGTCGACTGCGGATCGCTCGTCCCCACCCTCATCGAAAGCGAATTGTTCGGCTACGAAAAAGGCGCCTTCACCGGCGCAATTCGTTCCAAGCAGGGACTGCTGCAATCGGCCGACACGGGAACCATTTTTCTTGACGAGGTGGGCGAGCTTCCTCTCGAGATGCAAGCCAAGCTCTTGCGCTTTCTCCAGGAGAAAGAAGTCCGCCCCGTGGGCAGTAATCAAAAGGTCAAAGTGGACGTGCGCATCATGGCCGCCACCAACCGTGATCTCGATACCGAATACCAGAAAGGAACCTTCCGCAAGGATCTCTATTTCCGCCTCAACGTCGTGACCATTTCTCTGCCTCCGTTGCGTGAGCGCCGTTCCGACATTCCCATCCTGGCGGCGTTCTTCCTTGAACGCCTCGCTCCCGGACGCGGTGTCCAGGTCTCCGGCAACGCCATGAAGGCCATGCTGGCTTACGATTGGCCCGGCAATGTCCGCGAACTCGAAAATTGTCTGGAGCGTGCGGTAGCTCTCGGCGATCAACGCATCATCGAGATCAACGACCTGCCGCCTGCGATCGCGCGCGCGGAAGTCCAAACCGAACCGCGCGATTCCGCGGGATTCTCCGGCCGCGCCACCGACCGCCGCGCCACCGACCTCCGCGCCACGGACCTGGAAGATATCGAGCGCGCCACCATCGAGCGGGTCTTTTCCCAGGTCAAGGGAGACAAGGCTCTGGCCGGCAGAATGCTCGGCATCAGCCGCGCCACCCTCTATCGCAAACTAAAGCGCTACAACATCGGCGGCGGCCGCGAGGAGCCTCCCAGTTCGACCACCCTGCAATAAATCCGCCGCGAGGCGGTCTGGCTGTCCGCAGCCTGTGTGGCTGTCACAAGACATTGCTCTCGGAAAGAACCATTTATCCAAAAACTATTTATGAAGAGGAGCGCTAGAAAGTGCTGGCGTCGCGGCGTGTCAGGATAACGCGCTCCAGGCGGAGTTCGTCGCCGACAAAAATAAAATTGTAGAGTGAGCCGTTCAGGAGCGATCCGAGCACATCGCGCGAGGGCGCCGGACCCAGATCGGCGGCGACTTCTTCCTGCTCGGCGCCGGCCGGAATGGCAATCTCGGCCTGCGT
>DATBYR010000207.1:0-15525 GCA_036513565.1 Methylocella sp.
GCGCACAGGAGAACGATGCCGAGATTGGTGTTCATCCCCACCGCCGCGAAGGTGGCCTCCACGGCGGCAAGAATGCGTGCGCCGACCGGTAACGCGGAATTGCTCAAGGCGGGGGCCGCGGCTTCGGCGCTGCGCAAGAAATCATGAGCGGTCATGCCGTGGCCATCGGCGAAAACATGGACATTGCCGGGCTTCGGCGCCTCGATCTCGTCGCGGCATGCGGCGATGAATGCCTCGGCGATTTCGTTCACCCGGCGGCCTCCGCCCCCGGCCGTCCGATTCGGGTCAAGACGCCGGCGGCCAGCCGGCCGGCGATAGAAAACGGCGCGACCTTCTGCAAGCCGCGCCAGCCCGGCATACTGTTGACTTCAAGAACCTGAAGAGTATCCGCCGCATCGCGAACCATATCCACTCCGGCGAAATCGGCGCCGACCGCCGCCGCCGCGCGCAACGCAAGATCCATCGTTCCGGCATCCGGCTCGAACCATTCCGGCCGCGCACCGAGTTTGACATTGGTAATCCACTGGGTCGCATGGCGCGTCATCGCGGCGACGACCTTGCCCTCCGACACGAACAGCCGGAGGTCGCGAAAGCCGTCGCCTTCGACGGCGCCAAACCGTTGGAGATAATAGACGCCATCCACGGCCTCGACCGGCGGCAGATCGTCTTCGCGCCGGATCAGTTTCAAGCCGTATCCTTGCGCGCCGAACAGGGGCTTTAAAACAAGCGGGCCGCGCCCCGCCTCGCGCCGCACGATCTGGCGCGCGGCCTGTTCGGATTGGACCGTCCAGGTCGCCGGCGTCGGAATCGAATTGCGGGCGAGCGCGAAACTCGTCGCGGCCTTGTCGACACATATTTCGACGGTTCGCGCCGAATTTAAAACCGGCACGCCGAGGGCACCAAGGCTATGCAACACGTCAAGGCGCAGAGTCACGCTCTCGAAACTGCCCGATCCAATCGCGCGCACAAACAGCGCGTCCGGCAAATCCACGCCAAAGCCAGGAATGACGAGGCCACTTCGGCGCCGCGTATCGAATCCGCATTGGGACAGCCGGATCGGCACGGCAATCGCGCCCGCGCGCGCGAAAGCCGCGGTGAGATCCCGCGCGTGCCAATCGTAAAGGTCCACGGCCAAGGCGATTTTGGGTTCGCCGGTAGCTTTCCGGGCCGCGTGCAGCCTACCCGAAGGAGACATCGAGCAATGCTTGATCGATCCCGCCGGCGTGGAAGGTCTCGCCGGTTTCCACGGCGGTCACGATCGCGCGCGCGGGGCTGAACAGCATCGGGTCGATCGCATAAAAATCGCCTTTGTACGCCTTGAACACCTCGGCGAAGGGGCGGCCATAATCGCGCGACGTCGTGCTTGGGAGCCTTTCGGCCAGCGCCTTTGCCTCCGCGGCGGGTCCGGTCACGAAAAGATGCGCCTGGCCGCCATAGATGATTGCGTCGTTGGTGCGTCCCATGGCTTGAACGAAGTCGGGGTGCGGCGGCGAAAGCGGCGCCGAAGCCAAGCCGTCGACGATACGCGACAGCGGAAATTTGAGCTCATGCGCCTTATGCAGCGCGACTTCCAGCACGCGCGCGACGACCTGAACGCTGCCCGCGAGACTTTGCGTGGGCGCAAAAATGAAGGTGATATTGTCGCGTCGGACGCCGCAATCATGGGCGACTTTTTCGGCGATTTCACGTGGTGGCGCCCGGCCGGATTCAAGCACGAGAGTCGCGCGGGTCGCGTGATCGCGATACTCCAATTCCGAAAACAAAGGCTCCTTGCGCGCGAGCGCCCGGCCGGGACCGGAGCCGAGCGCGAAAAATGCTGATTTCCCCTCGCCATGCGAAAGCGCCCAGCCAGCATATTGGCTGGCAAGGCAGGCGATAACCGGATCGGTGCTACGAACGCAAAGCTCGAACGGCCATTTCGGATTGGCGCCGGTCGGCGCGATTTCGACGGTTCCCATCCCGCCAAGGCAGATTTCGGCGATCGCTAGGCCGGCTTCAATTCCGCCCCGCGCATTTTGGCCCGCGTCGATAATCGTCTCGCCCGCTTCGCCCTTGGAGACCGCGACCCGCAATCGCGCGGCGTTGGCGATCATGCGGTCGACCGCTTGTCCAGTCAGGGTGTTGATACTCAGATCGCTCCTGCTCAAGGTGCGGTTCCCTTCCCAAAGTTGTCGTTTTTATTTTGAATATGATCAAGTCTGCCGAGAATCAAATTGGTCCGCTCATCGACGAGCGCGCGTGCGCGCCGGGGCTTTGCCGCGCGGGCTTTTATCGTGCACAAAGGGTCGTCCGGCCGCAACGCGCTCCGCGCTTTCTGCCGGTCCGACGTCCAATTTGGCCAGTCGAATTCCGGCATGGAGGAGATTTCGCGCCTCGCAAAGGCTATTCCCGCGGCTGCGGCGCCAGCAAATTCGAGCGGGCGCCGCGGCAGGCGGCCGAGGCAGGAATCCAGATGGGCCCGGAAAAGCGACCCGCCGCAATCTTCGAAAATGTCGAGGGTCGCGCCCGGCCGGGGATTGATTTCGATGAGCGTGTATTCGCTGCCTTCGACAAGAAAATCGATGCTGTTGAGACCGCGGAGCCCGCACGCCGCCGTTATGAGTTCCGCCGCTCGCCGTAGCCGGGTTTCCAGCCCGGGCGATAGACCGGCCGGACGAAGGCTGCCGCCGAAACGAAAGGGTTCACCCGGCGCTGGCGCCGCCCATTGACGGCTCAGTCCCACGACCAGTGCCTTGGCTCCGTCGCCAAGAAACAGGATCGAAACAGGCTCGCCCGCGGCGATGCGCTGGAAGTAAATTTTCCCGCCTTCCGCCCGAAACGCGCCGGCCGGCGCGACATGGCTTCCGCCCGATCCGCCCGCGCTCTTGACAAGCCAATGCTGGCGGACCCTTGGCATGCGCGCGCTGATCTTAGGATGCGGAATGTTTAGGGCGGCGCAAAGCTCCGCCAATCGCACCGGATCCTTCACGCTTCGTACCGCCGCTGGCGGGTTGCCGAAGAGCGTCCAGCGGCGCCCGAGCGCCTCCAGGAGCCCGGCGCGGTCCTCGAATCCCGCACCATAGACGAGGCCGCAAGGCGTCGCATCCTTGGAAAGCTGTTCAAGCGCGCGGATCAGACTCTCGTCCTCAAATCCGGTGTCACGGCCGCCCTCGATAAGACGGTTGGCGGCGCAGAAGCCGCGCGTATCATCGTCGTCGAAAAAATCGGCGACGAGGGGCCGGTATCCGGCGCGCCGTGCCGCCGCCGCCAACGCCCGCCCCGAGTCCGCCGCGATCAGAATCGCGGCGCCAGGCTCAGGCGATCTCACGCGCGAGACTGAAGGCATCGCGAAAATCGAGGCTGAGGGCAGTGGCCGAATTCGCCATGCGCTGGAACAATCCAGATTCCGTCTTGTATTTCACATCGCCGATGGCGAGCGGTCCAATCCCGACAACGCCGCCGGCCAGTTCGACACCGTTCGCCATGAGATCGAGGCCTTCGACGCCCGACGGCGGGACGGCGTTGACGTCGGCCGCAACGAGCAAGGATTTGGCCACCGCAAGCATCGTTGCCGACAGAACTTGCACGCCCGCGGCCGCCGCGCAAAGCGCAACTTCCTTACCGGCCAGCGCCACAACAATCTCCTCCGGCGTTTTTGCTTGGACGGCGTGGACATCAAGGCCAAATCTCTGCTTGATCTCGCCGGCCTTGGCTTTTACGCGTGCCGCATCGCGCCCGGCGAGGGTCACCTCGGCACCCTCCTTTGCCGCGATGACGCCGCATGTGTAGCCGACAGGGCCTGTCGCTCCGAAGATCACGATTTTCGTCTGGCCCAGCGCCTTAGCTTTCTTCTGTTTCAGGATTTTCTCCACGCACGCCACCATCGCCGCCGCGGTGGTAAACGACCCGGCGGGATCGGCAAAGGCGGAAATCTCGAACGGCTTCAACAGCGTCTTGCGTACTTGCTCCAGCATGTCGAGGGCGAGAACGGCATCCTTGCCGCCGATGAAAACAGCCGTATGGACGGCATCCCTCGGGGAGCGCGAAAACATGGCATCTTGCACTAGCGGCGTGATGTCGTCGAGGGTGACGCCTGTGTACGGGATAGCCGCATCAAAACCGGCGTCGAGCGCCATGTTCACGTCGAAAGGGCTCATGTGCCGCAGCGAAGTGAGCATGTGCAAAATATTCTTCGCGGCCACGTGTTCTCCCCTGTCTTATTGCTGCTATTTGATGGTGGCGAGGGTTTTTCCCTCGACGAGCGCGCCGTGATTAACTCCTTTGCAGATAGCCATGTCTAGCCCCCACGCGGCGGCTTTTTCCTGGGTGAGATCGCACAATCGTCGCGCCTCCTTCGCGTCGGGGGCGAACGCAAAGCCTGTCGGCCCCCAGGACGACTGGCCGATTCCTCTCGCGCCGTGCCGTCGAAGCACCTGCATCGCCCCCGCCACGGCGGGGCTCGCGTAGGGCGCGCCGCCTTGGGCGGGGGCAAAATAATCGCCGGCGATCTCCTGGAGTCGCGCGATCGCGTCGCCGAACGAATCGATATCGTCTTCGGCCAGTGCCGGCAACGCTTTGATGAGAACGAGGCGGCAGATTTCCGCGGCCGAGGCGGCTTCAAAATCCGCCAGGCGCACGAAGGCGGCTTGTTCGTCGCGGCCGTGCATGCCTTCGGTTCGCGGGTCGAGGACGACAATCACCCGCCATTGTGGCGGAAAATCCATGCGGGCGACGATGGGCGGCGTTGCGGTCCGCGCGCCGCGCCCGCCATCGACTATTAGACCGCCGCGCTGGAATAGGCCCAACCCAATACCGGAACGCGCGCCTCGCCGCAGCAAGAGCGCATCGCTCGACTCGTCCGCCGGGATGCCTTCGAGGTGCCGCAAGGCAGCGGCGATGCCAAGCGCGAGTTGGGTCCCGGAGCCCAGGCCCGCATGCGCGGGAATGGCCTCGTGGATAGTCAAGCTATAGGCCGCGGTCAGGCAGAAGTGGCGCGCGAGAAAAGCGAGATGGCGGGCCGCGCGCCCGGCCTCCACCCCTTCGACAGCCGGCGCCGCCGCACGGCGGAGCGTCAGGCGGGTCGCTGGGCGGTCGATCGCAAGCCCGAGGCCCCCGAAACGGCGGCCAAGTCCGCCATTCAAATCGAGAAATCCGAGGTGAAGACGGGCGGCCGCCGCCACCGTAACGCTGTCGAACATGACCCATCCTGTCCGGAGCATCTTCCCCGCCCCTTGGCGAAGGCGCTCGCGTTTTGGAGCATGACCATCGAAAAGTCGCAGATTTTCTGGACAATGTCATGGCGCAGGCAAAAGCTGAAAGAGCGGAAAGTTTCACATGAAACAATCGTGCCTGGGCATTTCTGAGCGAAGGGAGCGAGCTTCCCTGCTTGGCGTGGCGGCAAATACAAAACGCCGGCATGCCTTCGGGCTCGACGGTCAGGGCGCAGATCGCGCCGTAAGCCTGCTTTCACTTTACCCCGGAATGTTTCAAGGCCTTGGCGACTTCGGTCACCCGGCGGCCTTGGAAACGTGCGACTTCGAGGTCGTCGGCGCTGGGCGGCGTTGCCTGATTGTTGGAGACCGAGCTCGGCGTCGACATCTCGAAAGAGCGAACATAAGAATGAGGAAATCCGAACGAGATTTTTGCTCGGGGTGGAGCGGCGGCGCAACCGCGCGCGCGGCGGGAAAAAGTCCGGCCGCCCTTGGGGGGACAAGGGCGGCCGGCCCGGATACCGGTTCCGCGCCGACTGGTTAGGGCTAGACAGGCGCGGGACCGCCACCGGGAAGGCGCGGAGGCATCGAACTCCGTGGCTTTGATAATAGCCAATTCGGCGCCCGATCTCTTGACCCGAACGTACTACCGCCTCGTGAAGGCCAATAAATTTTTGACGCTGGCGGGAGGGGGAGGTTCGCTGGTTTCGCTATCCGCGCCCCATGTTATTAAGACGCTATTCCTCGACCTTGAGGTCCTTGAGCTTGGCGAAAATGGAATCGACGTCGATGCCGGCTTCCGGTTCGGCTTTTTCGACGCTCGCACTCCCAAAAACACCGGCTTCGGTCACTGGTTCCTTACGCGTTTCGCGCGTCGTAACTTCGCTGGGCACGATGGTTTGACCACGGTCTTCCTCGACCGGGGGACGATCCTTGGCGGCGCGGTTGACTTCCGAGTCGAGGTCCATTTGCGAACAGAGCCCGAGCGTGACAGGGTCGGTCGGCGTCAACGCCGCCGAATTCCAATGCGTCCGGTCGCGGATCGCTTGCAGCGTGGTCTTTGTGGTCCCGGCGAGGCGCATAATCTGCGCATCCTTCAGCTCCGGGTGATTGCGAACCAGCCAAAGGATGGCATTCGGACGATCCTGCCGCCGCGACAGCGGCGTGTAGCGGGCGCCGCGCTTGCGGCGCGGCTCCGGCAGCCGCACCTTCGATACCGCGAGCTGTAGCTGGCGCTTCTCCTCTGCTTCGGCCGCCGCGATTTCCTCGCGAGTCAACTGACCGGACGTGATAGGGTCATGTCCCTTGATCCCAGCCGCTACTTCACCGTCCGCGATTCCTTTCACTTCCAGCGGATGAAGTTTGCAAAAATTGGCGATCTGTTCGAATGTGAGCGAGGTGTTCTCGACCAGCCAGACGGCGGTGGCCTTGGGCATCAGCGGTGCATTGCTCATGTATGTCTCCTGTCCGCTCGGACACGGAAAACCCCGCGTTGTTCGTGGATACGAGGAGGGAATCGCGGCGTTATATAGGCGCGGTCACCTTCAAACGCAATGGAACGGCGCAGTGAGCGGAGAGAAATTGCGCTGGCGGAAGGCGGCGCGGCGGTAAAGCCCTGCCGGTCCCTAGACCGCAAGTATCAGCCGTCGCCTTTGCGGGTTCCAACAACGGGTCCACATCCGGACCGAGGTTTGCGGCCTTGGTCAAGCTAGCGAAGGAAGTTTAACTCAAATCATGTTCCGGCTGCTGTTGCGTTTTTTAGGCCTTTGCTTGCTGGCGATCGCTTTCGTCACTCTCCTCGGTGACGTCACGCGCTCGGTCGCGGGCGCAAGGCTCTACGTTACGCCGCTCGGCGAAACGCTCATGGCGCTCGCCCCCGGCAAGTTGGCCTTGGCTCAGGCCTTCGTTGAACGTCGGGTTCATCCATTCATTTGGGACCCCGTTTGCGTCGATCTTATGCGTGTACCGGTATGGCTCGCCGTTGGCGCCATCGGTTGTATGGCCATCCGGCTTGGCCGCAAACCGGCGCCAAGATTTGGTTTTTCGAGCCGTTGAACGCTCGCGTCTACGGTGGTTGCGCCGGCACGCTATTGTATGCTTGCGGGGTAGGACCCATTTTTGGAGAGGATGGATTACGTCCCCGACGGATTTGGCCCATGTTTTTGTTCCGCAAACGCATTTCCCTGCCTACCGCCGCCGAGGCTCTGCCCGGACGGCCGGACCCGGTTTTGACCTCCGGAACCCATTTCATAACCGGGCACGGACTGAAGCCTCCGTTCCCACGGGGCATCGCGACCGCGTTGTTCGGCATGGGCTGTTTCTGGGGCGCCGAGCGCAAGTTCTGGGAGCTCGGCGCCGGTATCCATGTGACGGCGACCGGATACGCAGGCGGCCTTACCCCGAACCCCACCTACGAGGAAGTCTGCTCTGGGGCAACCGGCCATAACGAAGTCGTGTTGGTCGCTTTCGACCCGGCAAAGATTTCCTATGAAGCGTTGCTAAAGACTTTTTGGGAGAGCCATGATCCGACCCAAGGGATGCGGCAGGGCAACGATGTTGGCACGCAATATCGCTCCGCCATCTACGTCGAAAATGCGGCCCAGCGCACCGCCGCGGAGGCAAGCAAGGCGGCCTTTGCCAAAGCGTTGGCCGCGCGCACATTTGCTGCGATCACCACGGAGATCCTCGATCGGCCGGATTTTTATTACGCCGAAGCCTATCACCAGCAATATCTCGCTCAAAATCCGCAGGGCTATTGCGGCCTCGGCGGCACTGGCGTTTCTTGCCCCATCGGTATCGCGCCGCAATAGGCGCATAGTCCGCACACGCGGGAACTAATTTCTTTCGTCATGGAGCGCGGCATCAATCAAATTTTCACTTGGAAGCATGTATTACTTCGCCTTGAAATAAAATGGCGGAACACCGGGTGCGCGCAACAAACGGCGCAACATTTTGGCATCTGGCGCGTTAGGAGCTAGGCGGAAATCCAATGAACAGATTCGCGCTTATTGGAGTTACCTGATGACGGTTGGACGAATCTTTGCAATTCTCTTTTTTTCAAGTCTCGCCGCGACGGGCACCACGCTCGCCGGGGGCATTCCCAAGGGGGCTGGCAGCAAGGGAGATCACCCACTCCCCCCAAGCAGGCTGGCCAGCGCCCGGCACGCTTGGCCGCAGGCGCCCATCGTCATGGGGCGCAGCGTCAGCGTGCATCACAAGACCAAGCTGCATCACATAAAAATGAAGCCGCTGGAATCGATCGAACCCCCGGTCCCCGTGGATAATGCCAACCGCCCGAAGTTTTGACCCGTGCCATCTCTGGTTCCCACTGAGGTGACGATGTCGTAATTGGCGACGGTGCCCCGATGGCTCCGGACAGGCAGCCCTCCGCCGGCGCCTAAGGGCCGCTTTGCGGGTGCACGGGACGCGCCGGCATGCTGCCGAATCATGCGCGTAAGATTGGCGCCCAGGTTCTGGTACCGGGTGATCCATCGCCAAGTGACAACCCCGTTGGCAGGGTGCCCCGTTACAAACACTTGCCCAGCCATTTTTGAAGGTATTCCCAGTCGCCGTCACAACTGCGGGAGACGTCGCCCTGACCAATCTTTTCCTAATTTGCTATAGAAGGATTGATCATAATGAAAGTTAGCTTTCTATCGCTATCTTCTCCGCGTAATCAAGGAACAAGTCAGTTTAGAAGATGCAGTTATTGTTGCTCCGCCGGCCGCCGTCACTTGTGAACATTGATAGAGCGGATTGAAGGGGTTACAGAGTGGAACGCCATTGTTGTTTGGCGGGTAGCCGCCAACCGGCGCGCAACTTTGCGGAGAAATTCCATTCCGGGATTCTATGACATTAGTCATGGTGATGTTAGAACCAACGCCTGAGGCAGAAATGTAATTGCCGTGAATGTGGCTATTGGTGATATTCATTTTACCACCATAAATATCAAGTATTGTGCCAGACCAAATTTGTGTATTATTAATAGCCATTTTGGAACCAGGGCCAACCGCACCGGTGACGGCCAATTGGAGTGTACTATCCGAGATATTGACGATTCCATTGGTAAAGGCAGCAAGCTCATTAATCGTAGAATTCGTTATGGAAACGGGGAATCCGTTGCTTTGAGCCACATACACTTGCCAAGCGAATGGGTTAATATAGACATTATTTAGCGTCAGGTTCCGGCCTTGATCCGTGAATTTTTTTGTAACAAAACCACCAACAGTTAATCCGTCGATCACGACTGGAGCCGTGCTATTTTCAACATAATACCCAAAGACGACATGGCATAGTTCATCGAACGAGACATATTTCCATTTACTGTCAGCGTCGAATTTGGGTGTGAATTTAGCCCTATTCTTCCATTACTAGATATGATGTTGACTGAATACATATTGCCCCGGAGAAGCGTGAACATAAAATTAAAATGTCCCTGAGAATCGAATTTTGGGATGTTTACTATACCCATGTCCCCTGATGCAAAATTAAGCCACACTCCGGCGAAAGATGAAGACGTTACTGAAATCGTCGCCGCGTCAAAAGGGTAAATCTCAGTCGGCAAATTTTGCGTGTTAATAACGTTCAGCTTTGAATTGTTCTGGAAATTCCCAAGAAGCCAGCTACCAGTCGTATTTAAATTTGAGTTTTCAAAATGTACTATAGAATCGTCGTTCGCATTTAAAGACATTGCAAAATTATTGTGTTTTGTGGAGTTCGTTACAAAGGATGAATTAGTCATCGTGAATTTTGAGGTGCCATTTAGTTTAATTGAATACTGACTAAAGTTGGTCTGTGGGAATGCGAGTGTCCCAGTCGTGACAGAGAGCACCGAATTTTCGTTAAGGATAATATTACCAGTGACTGAAAGCGTGCCATTCGTTATCGTAAGAGTTGCAGATCCAGAGAGAGTGATATTCCCGACAACTGCACAATCACCTTGTATGTTAGTTGCCCCCACTGAGGCCGCAAGGCCAGACGACGGGCAGCTTGCCAGGACAGGGCCGCCGGCGAAGCCGGCCACTAATATCAAGACGGAAAAGACGATCTTCTTATCCAAAAACGTAAACATTCAATTTAAATCCCTTATGTAAACCAGTGTCGCAAGAATCTAATGGAAAATATGGTAATGTGTAGCATTGCGTCATAGTGAATTTCTTATTGTTACGTTTATTGCATCACGATATCATCAATATATTCTTTTAAGTTAGATTTAATATGGAGTAACATCGATAGAATCTTGTGAAGCGCCATGCCAATGTGCGCATATACATTGCGTATATTCCTGAAAACTTGCTAGTACGTTTCAAAAAATACTCAAAACTGTGCGGGTATTTAAATAGACACTGTGGCTTGGCCGTTTCACGGGGTCGCGCAAGCCGTACTGCCTGACGTGGGGGAGCTGAAGACGCTTCTGGGCTTGTGGGCGCGGCGGCTGGCGCGGGCGTCCAAGAATGGCGTCGTGTTACGCTGGCCAAAACGCTGGCGCGCATTGCCCATACGTTGGGAAGCGTCCGCGGCTAGCGGCGGGCGCCGCCAATGGGATGGCCAAGACGTTCATTGATTTCATTGCAACAGATTCGTTTGTCCGACGCCCAATTCATGGGGGGTGGCATGCAGGCCAAGCTCGATCAAGGCCAACTCCGACGTTTGCGCGCGGCAACATGCAGGAGCCGAGGTTGGAAGAATTGGACCTCAAGCCCGCGCCGGGCGCCGATCAGAGCACCGTCAAGGAATTCAAGGCTGGGAGTACAATCTTTCGTATCCGCCGCCGGAAGTCCGGCGGGCGTCCCGAGTCACCCGCTCCAGTTTTGGCCGCCCTGATTTCACCGCGCCGAGGACTTTTTTGGCGGCGAGAGCGCGCGCATGGCGCCGGCGAATTCGGCACAAGCCTGGGCCGCGAGCAAGATCAGAAAGTGAGCGAATAGGCCGAGCGGAACAAGGATCCGCATGGGGCTCCACGCCGATCTTTGGAGATGCTTGCGATAATAGATGTAGCTGTGGACTTCGAACATCAGCAGCGAGCGAAACCGCACCCGCGTGCCGGCCGTGGTGCCGCCCTTATGGTTCAGATGAATCATCGTCGCTGCCGGAAGATACCAGCACTGGTACCCAGCGTCGGCCATTCTCTTGCAATAGTCGGCATCGACATGATAGGCCAAGCGGGTGTCGAGGTATCCGACCGCGTCGACGACCTTGCGGGGCGCCATCAACGAGGCACTGGAAACGTAGCCGTCGCCGGCGACAAACGGTGTGGTCATGTCCCGGCCGAGGTGCAGCAGATGCTTGCGCGTAAAGCGGTTGTTCGAAAATAACCTGGACATGAACGAACGGGCACCGAACAGCGCGGAGCCCGGGTTGGGGAGTGACTTAACCGACCACTGGATCGTCCCGTCCTCATTGAGCAGCCTGCAGCCAACAGCTCCGGCCTCGGGGTGCATCCTTAAAAGCGCAATCATGCGGCCGAGCGACTGCGGCAGGACCACCGTGTCGCTGTTCAGCAGCAGCAGGTATTGCCCGCGGGCCTCCTCGATTGCCCGGTTGTTCGAGAATGCATAGTGGCGGTTGATCTCGTTCCGCAACAGGCGGACTCTGGGAAAACGGGCGCGCACCATCTCGCTTGTCCCGTCCGTGGAGGCGTCGTCGACGACGATGATCTCATACGATTCGCTCGGCGGGTTCAGATCAATCGACTGCAGGCAGTCCGAGAGAAGCCCGCGCGTGTTGTAGCACGAGATGATCACGGACAGCGTGATGGCGGCCGCTGTCCCGCCATCACCGGCGGATTTCCGCTCTGGGATGAATTCCCTTTCTGCGCTCACCGACGGAAGCCGCGGTAATGGCTATAATTGGGGTGGCCCGGCCGGCCATGGATTTTCGGATCGAACTGGTTCAGCACGGCGCCGATGAGCGGCGTGCCGGTCTGGTGTAACTGCTCCTTTGCCCTGCGCACTTCGTCCCGGTGCGCGCTTCCGGCGCCGACAACCAGGAGGACGCCATCCGCGACCCCGGCAAGCAGGAGCGCATCGCTCGCCGCCAGGATCGGAGGCGAATCAAATAACACGATGCCGAACGGCCTCGAAATGACTTGAAACATCGTGCGCGCCTTGGGCCAATCTACCGCCGGGAGAAAAGCCGGCGGTCTCCTGCCCGCGGTCATCACCCTGATCGGCCCCGCCTCCCGGGAGTCCGCGAACAAGTCGACGAAATGAATGGCCTCGGCGGCCTCTACCACACCTTCCAGAACTTCGCCGAGACCGGCGGCGTCGGCGATTCCGGCAGCCGGGGCCAACCACGGCCGCCGGAGATCACCGTCGACCAGCAGGACGGAATAACCGGCGAGCGAGGCGGTAATCGCCAGGCACGAAGCCACCGTCGTCTTGCCTTCATTGGACTGTGTGCTCGTGACGAGAACCGAATTGCCGGAATTGAAAGCCGCACTGAGCCGCAAGCCGCCGAGGAGAGCGTCATAAGCCTCTCGCAGCTCCGGCGTGTCCGATACCATGCGGGCCAGCGCGCTGAGATACGGCACGCCGCCCTGTTTGCTGATCAAATCGGCCGTCGCGCGATATGTCAGGGCTTCCATGAAGCAATCCTTGAAGAAACCCAGCCGCAAAGTCCAGCCCAATCTTTGCCCAGACCGTGCAAGGATAATCCGGTCCATGCTGCGATAAAAAAATCACCGCACGAAGGCGATCCACCCCCTCCCTGAACGGGCAGATTCGCAATGGGACGGTGATCGGCCCTTGCCCTGAGCCTGGCAAGTGGAGCTGCCGGCGACTCGCTTGTTTGCGGTCGCTGCCGCGTCCGAGCGGACCGGCCGCGGCGATCGCCGGCCGGCACGGATAAGACGTGACGATGCGATACGATGGAGGGCCGTTTCGCTTCGCCGCTGAGTCCATCGAAAGGCGGGCATGCTCGACCACTTCTGCCGCGAACCAGAAGCGAATGCGCCGCCTCATCAGGAGCCGTGCGCGCCAGTTCGTCGCCGCATCGGCCGCGCCGCGCCTGGATATCCGGTTCGCCGGATTGAGACCGTCGTGGGGTCAAACCCAGGTGAGCGCCGGCATCCCTCGATTTGCGGCACCGCTCCGGTTGGTCGATCGTCGCCCGAAAGGCCAGCGCAGTCATAGGACCGACATCCGGAGCGCTCATCAATCGCCGGCAGACAGCCTCGTCCCGCGCGATGTCGGGAACCTGTTTGGTCAACCTTGCGAACGCACCCAGCATCACGCCGAGAATTGTGAGCAGAGGCTCGATCATGTGGGTCAAGCCGTCCTCGCCCCCGATCCGTTCTCTGGCGCGGACAACGAAGTCCTTTCGCGCCCGGCGTTCCGAGATTGAGGCCGGTTTCGCGCAAGATGGCCCGCACAATTTTTCGATCGACAGCATCTCGTTGAGAACCGTCCGCCGCGACCAGGAGCGAACGCCAGGACCGACAGGTTGATGTCTTTACATGCACCGGCCTGGCGCTGACTTCTCGACCGCGAGGACTGCCCCTGCTACGATGCGGCTGTTCCGGCAAAAGGAGTGCGGCGATTGGGCGGAGGTTTTTGACCGCAGGTGTTGCAGGCCGTTCGAACTGGGGGCCGGGTAGTGGCGATGGCAACGCGCGCACCCGTTCACAGAGCGACGCACGCTCGGCTATGCTAACGCTGTGAACATGGCGATCCACCAAATGTTCCCAAATGGATCCTGCACTCCAGCCCCGCGCTCCTCATAGGGCTTGTCCTGGGCCAGCGATCGAGATGTAATACCGGCACTCCCGTTCCCAGGGCACAAAGAGAACGCCCCGCATTCGGCTGGACCCCCTCCAAGGCCCCCAAAACGCCTCAAGCGAAGTTTCGCGGATTCGTGATTCTGTTCAATCGAAGCGTTGCCCGCAAGAGGAGGAACCGCTGGTTAGAGTTTGTGTCAAATTACCGTTTCCGGTCGTCACGTGTATGAAGCCCTTCTTATCGGGATCGGCCCCGCAGTTTTGGGCGTTGGAGAACTTGAAGCGACTACTCCTTGTGCAGAAGTAAGGTTTCCGTGCCACGAACCGCCCTGCCGGCTTTTCGCGTAATAGGCTTTTCGCGTAATAAAAGTAATGATGCGGATCGGACGTCAGTCCTCGCAGGGCTTAAAGGTGAACCAATCCTCGGCGATATACCCCTCGGTTGGATTCACATAGGCTACCGCAACATCCACCGGCTACCGCAACATCCACCGTTTCCCTTGTTTTGTTGCAAACCTTGAAGCCTGCTTTCGCAGGCAGCGATAAACCGGACAAAACCAAGGCTGCCGTGTTAACAGCAGCGCTATGCGCGGAGGTACGCGGTTGCGGGGCCGTTGATTTCCTAATTGAGACTCCCGCCCCGGAAGGAGGCGATTTCGACCCGATGGCCCGTCTTGTGATGAAATTTGGCGGCACGTCGGTCGCAACCATCGAGCGCATTCGTAATATTGCAAGGCACATCGCGCGCGCGGGGCGAAGGCCATGACATCGCGGTCGTGGTCTCCGCCATGGCCGGCAAGACCAACGAGCTCGCCGGCTGGTGCGAGGAGGCCGCGTTTTTCGTGCAACCGCTCACAGAATGGACCGCCGAAATTTTTTTCGCCGGCTATCCCCGCGCGGCGAGCGCAGCCGCGATACGGGTGCGGATCTGATCGGCGAGCGTTTTCGCGTCGCGGATCTCGGCATCGCGCGCGGCACGAAGATTGGAGAACCTTTGGTTCGTCCGGTCGTAACTCGCGACAGCGGTCGCGTGGCCCTTGGCGATTGGCTCGCCGCCCCCGGCCGGAATCAGCCGGTAATCCGCGTTCACCACGACGTTCGCGGCGCTCGGATAGCCGCTCACTGTATCGATCAAGGGCGTCTGCGCATTCTCTGTCACGGTGACAATAAGCCGGTATTTCGGAGGCACTTGCGATCCGGTGCCATTGAATCCGAAGATAAGCTCATCGCCGAGGTAATGGCCGAGCCGGTTGGGGATCGGCTCGACCGCGATGGCCTGCAATTCGCCCGCGACATCGCCGCCCGCGCTGAGCGGCCCATAGAGCGGCTGGATGCAGCCGGAGAGGGCGAGGCCCATTAGAAGCGCGGCGAATAGGCGCGGGAGCGCCCGGCCATGCGGCCGTTTAACCAACAACATTGACGATCCTTTGCGGAACGATGATGATTTTTTTTACGGGCCTGCCCTCGAGCGCGCGGCCGACCGGCTCGAGCGCGAGCGCGGCGGCCTCAATCGCCGCCCTGCCGGCGTCTCGCGCGACAACAAGGTCCGCGCGCTTCCGCCCATTGACCTGGACCGGCAACGCAATCGTGTCCTCGACGACAAGAGCCCGGCCCGCGACT
>DATBYR010000208.1:0-3043 GCA_036513565.1 Methylocella sp.
TGGCGGTGGGCGCGGAGGCGCCGAGCCTGTTGGCGGGCCTGATCGTCGATGCCGACGGCAATCGGATGACGCCGGCCCATGCCACAAAGAAAGCCAAGCACTACCGCTACTACGTCTCGGCGTCGCTTCGCGCTGGGGATCACGCGCGAGCCCAGAAAGGGATGCGCGTTCCGGCGAGGGATATCGAGGGGCTGGTGCTCGACCGATTGAGGGCGTTTTTCTCCTCCAGGATTGAGGTCTCTGACGCGCTCACACCGCTCGATCTTGAGGCTCGCGCCTTTGATGCGGCCTTGCGCAACGCTTGCACGCTTTCCAAGCGATGGCTCGCCGCGCCGCTCGTCGAGATGAAAAGCCTCGTCCGGGACATTGTCGAGCAGATAACCGTCGCGGCCGATCGGATCGAAGTCCGGCTGAGCCAGGCGAAGATCGCCGCGGCGGAGTCAGAGTCCGCTGTTCTACCGTTAAATTATCTCCCACCCGCTCCCCGCAAAAAGCCGAAGCGTGGTCTAGTTGCTGCTGCCAGGACTGTCAACGCTTGGCACGCGCCAATTTGTCCTTCGGCCGCATCCCCTCTATGATTCGGTGGCGACATGACTTGCCGTCCCAGGCCTGTTTTTCCCTGTTAATAGGGAGGTCAACGGTCGAGACTGGTTCGCGAGCGACTGGCTCGTCAGCCATCTAACTTTCCGGTGTTACCGCGAATTTTCAGTTGCCGGACTAGTGTGCAGGAACCAGCGGTGCGCGCCGGTCGTCGCGTCCTCGCCATCGCCGGCGGGATAGAACCAGAAGCGCTCGCCGCCACGCAATCTTGAGACGGTCTCGCTTCCGTTTGCTTTGACTTGGCCTCGTCAAGCCGCTAATCCATCAAATCGCGAGTTAAATTGGGATCATTCTCTAAAAATTCCATTTCCCAATGACACAAGCCGAAGCCGGTTTTCCGCATTCGCCTAATCATGCTTTTACAAAAGGGGCGGAAAACTAGGAAAGGGCCCGTACGCCCCAATGGCGCCCGATCGAAAAGGGGCGCAGGCGGCCGCGTATTCCTCCGTGTTGGACCGCTACCTCGGGGATGTTCATGCCATCTTGCCGGTTCGATGTGCTAGGCCTTGGCAACGCCATCGTCGATGTCATCAGCCTGACCGGCGATGATTTCCTTGCCGCCCAGGGACTGCGCAAGGGCATGATGACGTTGATCGACGAGGCGCGCGCCGAGGCCCTCTACAAGGCCATGGGTCCTGCAACTGTCGTTTCGGGAGGGTCGGCGGCCAACACGATAATTGGCGCGGCGAGTCTAGGTTGTCGCGCCGCCTTCATAGGCAAGCTTAAGGCCGACGAAACCGGCGCGGCGTTCGCGCATGATATCCGTGCGGCCAAGGTCGATTTTTCGACCGCTTTCGCAAAGGATGGGCCAGCCAGCGCCCGCTGCCTCGTGCTCGTGACGCCGGATGGCCAGCGCACCATGAACACCTATTTGGGCGCCAGCCAGAACCTGACCGAAGCGGATGTCGATGAAGACGCCGTCACGCAGTCGGCAATCGTTTATCTCGAAGGCTACCTCTGGGATCCTCCGGCCGCGAAAGCCGCGTTCGTCAAGGCGGCAAAAATCGCGCGGGGAGCGGGGCGGAGAGTTGCTCTAACCCTGTCCGATTCTTTTTGCGTCGATCGGTACCGCGAGGAGTTTCTTGGACTCATTCGGTCTGGCTCGGCGCACATCGTTTTCGCCAACGAAAGCGAGCTGCATTCACTTTATCAAACCGGTGATTTCGACACCGCCGCCGCCCAGCTGCGCGCCGAAAATATCCTCGGTGTCGTCACCCGCTCCGAGCGGGGATCGGTCGTCGTTACCCGCGGCGAGGTTCTCGCCGTGCCCGCGTTCCCAGTCGACCGGGTTGTCGACACGACGGGAGCTGGCGATCTCTTCGCGGCTGGATTTCTCGCCGGGCTCAGCAAAAGCAAGAACCTCGAAACCTGCGCGAGGCTGGGCGCCCTTGCGGCGGCCGAGATCATCCAGCATATCGGCGCGCGGCCGCTCACGGACCTCGGCCAGCTCGCCGCGCAGAACGGAATTGCGATCTAAGCTCGCCGCCATGCTTACGCATGGTCAAGTCCTCTCGTCTCCGGTATAAGCCACCGTGGCGTGATGGAACTATCGCGCGCGGTAATCGTCTATCCACCGAGGGACGTCGCCCATCGAACGTTGGATCGCGCGGCGAAAAAGGCACGTGCAAGTGCCGGAACGGCGGCAGGGCAGGGAGGCCACACGCATGACTTCGGATTCCGCCACACCGACCGGCCCGGACTTGCGGCAAGGAATTGCGTCCGGCGATCTTCCGGACGGCGGCATGCTGGCCGGCCATGCCGGCGGCGAGGCTGTCCTGCTCGTCCGGCGCGGCGAGGATTTTTTTGCCGTCGGCGCCGTATGTACCCATTATGGCGGGCCGCTCGCGGAGGGCTTAGTGGTTGGCGAGACGGTTCGCTGCCCTTGGCATCATGCGTGTTTCAGCCTGCGCACCGGCGAGGCCCTTCGCGCGCCCGCGCTCAACCCAGTGTCGTGCTTCCGCGTCGAACGGCGGGGCGGGGCCGTGTACGTTCAAGAAAAGCTGGAAAAGGCGGCGCCGCGTGCGCTGGCCTCGCCCACTTTGCCTCGATCCGTCGTCATAGTGGGCGGCGGCGCGGCTGCCAACGCCGCCGCCGAAACGCTACGCAACGAGGGCTATCGTGGCGGCATAACCATGTTGAGCGCCGATGACAGCGTTCCCTACGACCGGCCGAACCTATCCAAGGGTTTTCTCGCGGGCTCGGCCGAAGAAGATTGGATTCCGTTACGGTCATTGGACTTCTACACAGGGAATAACATCGATCTGAAGCTCGCCACCCGCGTCGCCGCCCTCGATCCATCGAGCCGTAAGCTGCGGCTCGCCGATGGCGGCGAATTGACGTATGATGCGCTTCTCCTTGCCACGGGGGCCGAACCGGTGCGGCTTGATATACCGGGCACCGATCTTGCGCATGTGCATTATCTGCGCACGCTGGCCGACAGCCG
>DATBYR010000209.1:0-5741 GCA_036513565.1 Methylocella sp.
ATGATAGATCCATCAATAGACAATTTCAACGCAGAAAAGATTTTGAAAGAGCTGACATACTCAGAAAAAATTCCATTGGATGGATTTATTTTAAAGACAAATATATTGGTTTTAGCCTATTCAAAAGAATATATTGACTTAAGACCATGTCCAAAATTTGCAGCTCGTGTGGAAGGAAAGAGCTCTCTTTCTAGGATTGGCCTGTCCGTTCATATAACAGCCCCTACAATACACTCAGGTTTTGACGGCCACATTAGACTTGAAATTGTAAATCATGGACATTTGCCGATAAAGCTTAAAAGTGGCATGCGGATTTGCCAGCTCATATTCGAGCAAACCCTGGGCACCCCGGATCGTGGATATGTGGGTCAATTCGCCGGGCAAAAACCAGCATAATGACTAAGCGGGTTGTCCTGTCGATGATGCCAATCTTCCTTTGAGGGCCTGCGCGCGAATGATTGGCGATCTCCCCTAAAGCGCGGCGATCTGGCGAAACCCCGCGCCTGTCTCCGCGAGCGCCGCCGGGTCCGCTTCCGCGACCTCCACCTTGTCCACGCGCGCCTGCACAGGACCACGCCAGCATGCCGCGCAAAGCGCCTCGACAGCATCCGGCGGACCGGCGAAGAGCGCCTCGACATCGCCGTTCAAACGGTTCCGCACCCAGCCCCGAACGCCGCCCGCGCGGGCTTCCATTTCCATCCAGGTGCGGTAGCCGACGCCTTGGACATCGCCGCCGATCGTCACCCGAACGATCATTTGGTGTCCGGTCATGACCGCGTTGAGCCGTTGCGTGGATGGACCTCAGCGCCGGCGAATTTGACGCCGTGCGCTTCGATCCCGAAAAGGGCGAGGACCGCAAGCGTCACGGCGACGATCGCGGTGCTTGCCGCTAGCGCGAAAGCATAGTTTCCGCCATTGGCTTGGGCAATGCCTGCCTGAAGAGTGGCGTTCGCCGAGGCCAGCAAATTGCCAAGCTGATAAGCGAAGCCGGGAAACGTCCCGCGCACGTCCTCGGGGGAAAGTTCGTTGAGATGCGCCGGGACAACGCCCCAGGCTCCCTGAACGGCGAACTGCATGAGGAAAGCGCCAACCGCCAGCGTAAGCGGGCCCGAACCATAAGCCCAAACCGGAATGAGCGGGAGAGTGAGTAGCGCCGCGATAACAATCGCCCGGCGCCGCCCGATCCGTTGCGAGAGTGCGCCAAACGAGAGTCCGCCAAGGATCGCGCCGATATTATAGACGATCGCGATCAGGCCGACCGTATGCTGCGAGAAATGATGCTGGAGTTGCAGGAACGTTGGGTAGAGGTCCTGCGTCCCATGGCTCAGGAAGTTGAATGCGGTCATCAGAGCCACGGCGTAGAGGAAACGCCCGGCGTGGTTGCGCAGCACATTGACGAGACCAGCGCCGTGTTTTGCGTGGGCGCGCGCCAAAAAAGCCGGCGATTCTTCGACCTTGCCGCGAATATACAAGACGAGCAGCGCAGGCAAGACGCCGATCATGAACATGCCGCGCCAGCCGATCAGTCCATAAAGCGCGAAATAGGCAATCGCGGCCAGCAGATAGCCGCTCGGATAGCCGGTCTGGAGGATGCCCGAGACCACGCCTCGCGTTCCAGGAGGGATCGTTTCCATCGCGAGCGCCGCGCCGACGCCCCATTCGCCGCCCATGGCGACGCCGAACGCCAGCCGCAGGATCAGAAATATGGTGAGGCTTGGCGCCAAGCCGGACGCAAATTCGAGCATCGAAAAAAGCAGTATATCGACAATCAGGGTGATCCGGCGGCCGTAGCGGTCGGCGGCGAGCCCAAACAGCAGAGCCCCAACGGGTCTTGCCGCCAAGGTGAGGAAAATCGCGTAAGTGACCGTCTCCACGCCGGTGTGGAATTCTTGCGCCACGTCCTTCAGCACAAAGACAAGGATGAAGAAATCGAAAGCGTCCAGCGTCCAGCCGAGGTAGCTCGCGATGACCGCGCCGCGCTGATTGGGGGTGAGGGCACGGAGCAAGTGAAGCATGTTTGCTCCGCAAGGATGCCGAGTTCCAAATCCGCTATAATAGCAGTGAGGGCTCATGCGTGATATGGACGGCCACTAAAAAGAGAGGTATGGTTCTGCCAGGCGGTCGTGATTAAGCTCGGTTCATGACTTCGCTTTTTCGGAATCATGCTTCATGGACATGATGAGCTTCTTGAAGACGGTGCCTGCGGTGATCGGCGTCGCGGGTTTGCTCATGTACTTTATGATGCGGGCGCGAAGACCCGCCGCTGATCATGAGCTCGCGAATTTGTTACTAAGCGTGCGCAGCACCCTTTTGCTACTCGGGTGCGCCGCGTTAATCCTGCTGAGCGTGTGGCTCATCTTCCGGCCTCCGCCACCGGATCGCGATATCGGCCCCGAATGGGGCGCCGGCGGACGTGACCGGCTGGTTGCACGGCTGGCCGCGATTGGCCGAATCGACACAACGAGAGCGGCTTCGGAGGCTTCCCAGCTGACAATCCGTTGGTGAGTTGCCCGCTGCGGCCTGCTTTATTCAAACTGGCCCAAACTACCATAATTTTTGCCGCTTGCGGGGAAAAAGGCGCCTTCGGCTGGCCGGCCGAACTGCTGCGCTAGACGGCGATATTGTCGATGAGCCGTGTCATGCCGAGCCTTGCCGCCGCAAGAAGCCGGATTGGCCCCTCGTCGCGCGAGGCGATGGGGCGAAGAGTTTCGGCATGACGCGCCTCGAAATAGTCCGCGACGAAACCCGCCGCCGCGAGAGTGGCGCGGGCGGTATCGAGCGCGGCCTCAATGCCAAATCCCGCATTGATGTCGTCGGCGCAGCGGCGAAGCGCCGCGTAAAGGCATGGCGCAAGCGCGCGCTCTTTTGCCGGCAAAAAGATATTGCGCGACGACAACGCGAGGCCATCCGCGTCGCGCACCGTGGGCGTCCCCAAAATCCTGGTTTCGAAATCGAGATCGCGCGCCATCCGCGATACGACTTTGAGCTGCTGAAAATCCTTTTCGCCAAACATCGCGACATCCGGACGGCACTGGTTGAGAAGTTTTGCCACGATGATTGCGACGCCGGGAAAATGCGTTGGCCGGAAACGATCTTCCAAGCCCACGGCGCCGGGGCCCGCCAAGGCGATCGTGGTGGCAAAACCCGCGCCGTACATGTCCTCGACGCTTGGCGCAAAGATCAAATCGCCTTCCGCCGCCGCGAACAGAGCCGCGTCAGCCTCGAAAGAGCGGGGATAGGAGCAAAAATCCTCCGACGGCGCGAATTGCGCCGGATTGACGAAAATCGACATCACCACACGGCGCGCGTGCTTTTTCGCTACGTGGACAAGGGAAATATGTCCGGCATGAAGCGCGCCCATGGTCGGCACGAGCCCGATTGTTTCGCCCGCGCGCCGCCACTCCGCGAGCCGTGCCCTGAGGCTCGCCACGTCACGCACGATCTCAACACGGCTTGCGGCGGAGGCGGCCATGACTGGTCTTTGTGTGATGCGTTCGTCTTGCACCCGGCGGTGGCCGTTGCCAATCCTCCGCGCGTTTTGGCGCGGACGCGACGCATTGAAGATCAGGAACGCTCCCCGGACGCTTTGATCGCCATGGTGGACATCGGCGCGGGCTCCGGTTATTCGTGCCCTATGTTCAGAGTGAAAGCAGGTTGATGGCCGATTCCATCAGTCCCGATTTGGCGTCGAGCGCGCTCCTCTACCACCGTTCGCCGCGCCCCGGCAAGCTCGAGATCGTGGCAACCAAGCCGCTTGGGACGCAACATGACTTGTCGCTTGCCTATTCGCCCGGCGTCGCCGCGGCATGCCTCGCGATCGCCGTCGATCCCCGCGCGGCGGCCGAACTCACGGTACGGCAAAATCTCGTCGGGGTGGTGACCAATGGCACCGCGGTCTTGGGACTTGGCAACATAGGTCCCCTCGCGGGCAAACCGGTGATGGAAGGCAAGGCAGTTCTTTTCAAGAAATTCGCCGGGATCGATGTGTTCGACATCGAGATCGCGGAGACCGATGTCGACCGGCTGGTGGACATCATAGCGGCGCTGGAGCCAACGTTTAGCGGCATCAATCTCGAGGATATCAAGGCGCCGCAATGTTTCGAGGTCGAGCGCAAATTGCGCGAACGGATGGCGATTCCGGTATTTCACGACGATCAGCACGGCACCGCGATCATCGTCGGCGCGGCGGTCCTCAACGCCATGGAATTTACCGGTAAGACAATTGGCGGCGTCAAGATCGTGACGTCGGGCGCCGGCGCGGCCGCGCTTGCCTGCCTTGATTTCTTGGTCGTTCTCGGCGCCAAGCGCGAGAATATTTTTGTCACCGATATCGAAGGTGTGGTGTATTACGGCCGCAAGGCGTTGATGAATGATTACGTTGCGATCTATGCCCAGGATACCGATGCGCGCGCGCTCAAGGATGTCATCGGCGGCGCCGATATTTTTCTCGGGCTTTCGGCGGGAGGCGTCTTGACGCCGGAGATGGCGAAGGCGATGGGCGAACGGCCGCTGATCATGGCGCTCGCCAACCCCACTCCCGAAATCGAGCCAGACGTGGCTTTCGCGGCGCGGCCGGACGCCCTGATTTGCACCGGGCGCTCTGATTTTCCAAATCAAGTCAACAACGTGCTTTGCTTTCCCTACATTTTTCGCGGCGCTCTCGATGTCGCCGCCACGGCCATTAATGAGGCAATGAAGCTCGCCGCGACACGTGCGATCGCCCAATTGGCCCATGAGCCGCCGTCCGACGTGGTCGCCAGGGCCTACGGTGGCAAAACGCGGCATTACGGCAAGGACAGTCTTATTCCAGCGCCTTTCGATCCGCGCTTGATCCTGCGCATCGCGCCGGCGGTCGCCAAGGCCGCGATGGACACGGGAGTCGCGATTAGGCCGATCGCCGATTTCGCCCTTTATGAAGAGACATTGTCCCGCTTTGTGTTCCGTTCCGGTTTCGTCATGAAGCCCGTGATACAGGCCGCCAAAGCCTGCCCCAAGCGCGTGATCTACGCGGAAGGCGAGGATGAACGGGTG
The DNA here is from genome assembly GCA_036513565.1 of Methylocella sp. Lineage (GTDB taxonomy): Bacteria > Pseudomonadota > Alphaproteobacteria > Rhizobiales > Beijerinckiaceae > Methylocapsa. Next base: position 5,032 of record DATBYR010000209.1, read on the forward strand.
CTGCGCGCGACCCAGACCGTCGTCGAGGAAGGGATCGCCGAACCTATTCTCGTCGGCCGTCCGGAAGTGATCGAAACCCGTATCGAGCGGTTCGGCCTGGCGGTGCGGCCTGGACATGACTTCGAACTTGTCGATCCTAATGACGATCCGCGCTATCGCGATTATGTCGCGGCCTATCTCGATGCGTCCGGGCGGCGCGGGATCACGCCCAAGGCCGCGCGGACCCTGGTGCGGACCAATTCGACGGTGATCGCGGCGATCGCGGTGAAGCGTGGCGACGCCGACGCCATGATTTGCGGCCTCGACGGGCGCTTCAATCCGCGGTTGCGCTACATCAAGGACATTATCGGGCTCGTTCCCGGCGCAACCGATCTTTCCGCGATGTGCTTGATGATCACCAATAAGGGCGCCTTTTTTATCGCCGACACGCATGTCCGGCGCGATCCCACCGCCCCTGAGATCGCGGAAATGACGCTGCTGTGCGCCGCCCACGTCCGCCGGTTCGGGATCGAGCCGAAAATCGCCCTCGTGTCGCATTCGGATTTCGGTTCGGATGACACGCCTTCGGCCCGCAAGATGCGCGATGCGCTCGAAATCCTTCGCCAGCGCGCCCCAGATCTCGAAGCCGATGGCGAGATGCAGGCCAATACCGCTTTGTCGCAGGCGATGCGCGACCTCGTGTTGCCATCCTCGCGTCTGAAAGGCGAGGC
>DATBYR010000210.1:0-3211 GCA_036513565.1 Methylocella sp.
CCGGGCGACCTCCTTGACTTTGCCTATGATCCCCTTTGCCGATCCTTCGACCCGATCTTTGTCCATGATGTGTTCTCCAAAAAAAACGCCGTCCAGGATGGGACGTGCACACAATAGCTTTCGATCGCTATGGCCAGTCAAGTGACTGGATATGGATGCAATTCGCGCCGCATCAAAATAGTTCCGTTCAACCGTCAACCGAGAAACAATTAATCGTGTACCTAAGTCGTTTCCATGATGATTGTGGATAAGCGAAGTCGTAGCTATGCGAAATAAATAGTGGATATAATGCCGATTGACGCGGGTTTGATACTCTCATTATTTATTTCGATTACCAAGAATAGCTTTTGTTAGCCGTTTTTCTACTCTATTTCTTCGATGGCTCCTGCTTCCTCACGCCTGAGCTGCCGCCGCATAGTGAGGCTGGCGGCAGCCTTGTAAACGTGATTGTTATTGTCTTTGGTGCGGTTGCTCGCAACACTCAACCGGTGTCGCGGAAGCGCTCGGCCTCTTCGAGATCGACGCCGACGAGCTGGCTCACGCCGCGGCCATGGTTTCGCCAATGCAGCGCGCAATCTGGCCGGAGCTTCCGCCAAATGATGGAGAAAGACGTAAAGAACATAAAGATAGGTCTGAAGTTGGTTGTAGCCGCAGGCATCGGTCTCGGTCTTGCCGCCGTGTCCGCCTGGGCCATGCCGGTGTTTTCATCCTTACTGGGACGTCGCCATCTCTGAAATGGCCACTTTTTCGCCTCCCGGCGCCGGTCCACAACTAATCCGTGCCGCTGGCGGAATTATTCTCAACATGACGTGCGGCGGCACCGCGCTGTTTAACCTGTCGTTATATTTTGTCCGCCAGGATCGCGCGATTGGAGGTTGAATTCCATGAAGCCGAATGTCAGAATATCGTGCAGACCAAGCCTTTCTATCGGTCTCGCCGCGCTTACTGTTTTCTCAAGCCTCATCACGACACCGGCAACGGCAGGCGGCGGGGACGTGGCCGCGGGCTTGCTCGGGGGCCTCGCCGTTGGCGCTCTCGTTGGCAGCGCGGCGGCCCAGCCACGCTACTACGCCCCCTACTACGCGCCGGCGCCGGTCTATGTGCCACCTCCGCGCTGCTGGCTTGAACGTGAGCGCGTGTGGGACGGTTACGGATACGTCATTCAACGCGTCCGCGTCTGCGAGTAAAACGCCGCGATTTCCGAACACCGTCCGTTAACCAGGTCGACAAGCGCGGCTATATCTCCGCCGGCTGGTTTGTGATCCTCGTCGTCTGCTATAGTGCCATCGGCTTTCGCACGGACCGCAATCTTGATCGACGCTTGGCTATCACTACCGCTTCCGACGTTGATTTTGACTTTGGCGGCCTTTTACAGCGCCTCCGCCTTGGTGTTGGTTCGCCTTTCGTTCGGCGCTTTGGTGGGACCCTGGGTGCGAAGCTTCCGAGGCGTCGTGGCGCCCTTCTTCGGCGCGATCGTCATCATATTCAGCATTCTCGTCGGGTTTCTCGCGAGCGACGTATGGGATCGCAACCGGCGCGCGGCGGCAACGGTGCGTGGGGAAGGCGCCAATCTTATCTCCCTCCATGCCCTGGCCGCCGCCTTGGGTACACCGCACGTTGCGATCGACCGCACCATCCGGGCCTATGTAACCGCCGTTATCAACAAGGAATGGCCGCGCATGGAGAACGGCGAAGCCGCTCCCGAGGCCGAAGCGGCGCAAGACGAGTTGTTGGAAACGGTCGCGCAATCCGATTTTGCGGTCTCTGGCAACGCACCGCTCGACCGCCTATTGCTCGATACCGCCTTGAGGGTTAGGGACGCGCGCAACGATCGGCTAGCGTTCAGCTCGGATTTTTCAGAAAACTTTAAGTGGTCATGCGTTCTTTTGATGGCCTTGATGGCGCAAATCAGCCTTGCCGCGGTGCATCTCAACGAGGCGCGCGCCCAGATCGCCGCCATGGTCATTTTCACCGCCAGCATCGTCCTCGTGATCGGGTTGATCGCGACCCACGAAGGGCCGTTCCAACCGCCGCTCGGCATCAGGCCGGCGCCGATCGCCAAGCTTCTCGACATTGTGCCGGGTAGTTAATGTCTCGCCGGATTGTTGGCACCGGCGAGCGAATTCCACGACCGCTAGCGTTCCGGAACGAGCATCCCCGCCAGCCGGATCGGATCAAAAAAGCGATGGCCGCGTTTCAAGAGCGCCGGGTCAGCGCAAAGATTTCTCTCCTTTCATGCAGCAGTCCACAGTTCAACGTCCAACGCCATCTCACCTCAGCAAGAACCCATCGAGCCTTCAGGGCATCGGCCCTGCAGACGTGGCGTGAAGTCGTCGCTGCGGCATGTGCCCGACGTGCCAGGAGATTTGTTACGTGCCCTATTTGGCAATGTGACAAAGCCCTTCGGCGCGATCACCATAAATCCCCTCTTCCCGTCGTCATTTGTGAGAATGACCGTGGGCAGTCGTGGTATGTTTGTGGGCAAGCTCGCTATGGTCGAGAGCCGCAGCTGCGTGCTCTTTCGCCTCTTTGTGCTCGCCGCGTTCGTGATGATGGGCCGCCTGATGGTGATGATGCGCGGCGGCGTGGTGATAAGCGGCGGCGTGGTGGTGGTGCTCACCCGCCGGGTGCTTCGGTGACTGTGCCATTTACGTTACTCCTCCCTGAGAGTGAACATTCGTAAGAGTATCGGCTATTTTCCCCACATGACGGGAGAATGACGGCTCATAATATGAAAAGGTGGAGCGGTCAACATTCCAGCCTAGCAAGCCGCCCAGGTTGTCCCGCTTCGCGGGTGCGTTTCACGGGTTGCCATTCAGGCCAGCGGCGGTGGACGACTCGCCGGTTGCGCCGGATGTGAAAGCCGGCCTTGGGAGGCTCGGCGAACTCCCGGCTTTGGCGCGCGATAGCAACTGGGCTGAAAACAGCCCGCCGCATTCGCATCATCATAATCCCATCGCGGGACTTTGGGTCGGCTTGCGCCCTTACAGATGGCCCTATATACCGCTTCCCGCCAACCCGACCCGGTTCACCAGGGGTGCAGGAATGCCGTTCGCAAAGGAGCCGATCGATTTTTATGATCGGGCATGTTCATTGGTTTTGAGCGCTTTCGGCTTGAACGGAAAGCGCTCGAGGGGCGCGTAGCTCAGCGGAAGAGCACTACGTTGACATCGTAGGGGTCACAGGTTCGATCCCTGTCGCGCCCACCATT
>DATBYR010000211.1:0-5561 GCA_036513565.1 Methylocella sp.
TTGGCGAGGATGCCCACGGGATAGCCGAAGATGTGCGCGAATCCGCAGACGAGGGTCGTTCCATAGAGCGCCTTGAACTCGTCGAACACGCTGCCGTCGACGATGCGGGCAAGGATTTCGCGCACGTCATAAGCCTCGCGCGGATCGGCGGGGACGATGCCGTATATTTCTTGCTCATCGTAAAGCGGTTCGGCGGGCTCGCGCATCGCGACACAAGGTTGCTTGACGCGATTGAGTGTGGCGACGATTTGGCGCGCGCGCAACAGCGCCTGCGCGTCGCTTGCGGCATAATGATCGACGACGCCCGAGACACGCGAATGGACTTCGGCGCCGCCCAGATCCTCCGCCGAGACGATTTCGCCGGTCGCCGCCTTGACGAGCGGCGGACCCGCCAAAAAGATGGTGCCCTGTCCCGCCACGATAATCGCCTCGTCGCTCATCGCCGGGACATAGGCGCCACCCGCCGTGCAGCTTCCCATCACCACCGCGATTTGCGGGATGCCCGACGCCGACATCCTCGCCTGATTGTAAAAGATGCGGCCGAAATGGTCGCGATCGGGAAAGACTTCGTCCTGGCTTGGCAGATGGGCGCCGCCGCTATCGACGAGATAGATGCAAGGCAGACGGTTTTCTTGCGCGATTTCCTGCGCGCGCAGATGCTTCTTGACGGTCAGCGGATAATAGGTGCCGCCCTTGACAGTTGCGTCATTGGCGATGACGACGCATTCCTGGCCGCTTATGCGCCCTATGCCCGATATCAATCCCGCCGCCGGAACGGTTCCCGCGTAAACCTCATATGCGGCGAATTGCGAAAATTCCAGAAACGGCGTTCCCGGATCGATGAGGGCCGCGACGCGATCGCGCGGCAAAAGTTTTCCGCGCGCGAGGTGCCTTTCGCGCGCCTTGGCGCCGCCGCCTTGCGCGATAACTGCGAACTTGCCGCGCAAATCCTCGACGAGACCCTGCATCGCGGCTTTGTTCTCGGCGAAATTTTGGCTATCCGGCGCGACGGCGGATTTGAGAACATTCATCGCGCTAATTTCCGTCAAACAGCTCGCGCCCGATCAACATTCGCCTGATCTCGCTCGTGCCGGCGCCGATCTCATAGAGTTTGGCATCGCGTAGAAGCCGTCCCGCCGGGTAATCGTTGGTATAGCCGTTGCCGCCGAGAAGCTGGATCGCATCAAGCGCCGTCCTCGTTGCGCGCTCCGCCGCGAAGAGCAGGGCGCCGGCCGCATCCTTGCGCGAGGTGTGGCCGTTATCGCACGCGCGAGCCACCGTATGAACATAAGCCCGGCAGGCATTGAGCCCTGTATGCATGTCGGCGAGCTTGCCCTGAACGAGCTCGAATTCGCCGATCGCTTGGCCGAACTGCGTGCGCTCACGGACATAGGGCAGACAAATATCAAGGCAGGCCTGCATGATGCCGAGCGGACCCGCCGCGAGCACGACGCGTTCGTAATCGAGGCCCGACATCAGAACATGGACTCCCTCGCCCGCCTCGCCCAGCACGTTTTCTTCCGGCACTTCGCAATCTTCGAAGACAAGTTCGCACGTAGGCGATCCACGCATGCCGAGCTTGTCGAGCTTTTGTCCCAAATGAAAGCCCATAAAACCGCTTTCGATCAAAAAAGCCGTGATGCCATACGCGCCGGCATTTGGATCGGTCTTGGCATAGACGACGAGGGTCGCGGCGTGCGGCGCGTTGGTGATCCACATTTTTGTGCCGTTCAAGACGTAGCGGCTTCCCTTTTTGTCCGCGCGAAGGCGCATCGAGACGACGTCGGAGCCGGCATTCGCCTCCGACATGGCGAGCGCGCCGACATGCTCGCCGGAAATCAGTTTCGGCAGATAGCGGCGCTTCTGATCGTCATTGCCATTGCGGCGGATCTGATTGACGCAAAGATTGGAATGCGCGCCATAGGACAGACCGACGGAAGCTGAGGCCCGGCTGATCTCCTCCATGGCGATGCAATGCGCGAGATAGCCGAGGCCCGCGCCACCATAATTTTCCTCGACCGTGATGCCGTGCAGACCGAGAGCGCCCATCGCGGGCCAGAGATCGATCGGAAAGGTGTCGGAGCGGTCGATTTCGGCCGCGCGCGGCGCGATTTTGGCCGACGCGAAGGCGTGCACCGTATCGCGCAGCACGTCCAGCTCGGGACCGAGGGCAAAGTCGAGGCCGGGATTTTGCATGACGATGGCCCTTGCCGGTTTTTTTGACTTTCTGATCCGCCATTCGTGAAGCTGACCGCCACCCCAGCCCTCACCCTGGGAAGCCCGAAGGGCTGTCTCGAAGGGCGAGGCTTTTTGAATCAGGCACTACCTCCTTAAAGCATATCCGGCGGCAAAGGTTGCCGGGATTTCGCATTCGGCCGGGCAAATTCGCGCGCGACGGTTTGCGGCATCACGCCCCGCCATGCGATAAACGGCGGCGATAACGCCCGCCCGGAAAGCCCCAAATGGCCATGACAACCGCAGCTCTTGACCTTTGCCGCGCGCTTGTCCGATGCCGCTCGGTGACGCCGGACGATGGCGGCGCGCTCGGGGTTCTGGACGCGGCATTGAATGAGGCGGGGTTCGCGACGCAGCGGCTTACGTTTTCGGAACCCGGCACGCCGGACGTAGACAACCTCTACGCCCGCTTTGGCACAAGCGCGCCGTTCCTCGTCTTTGCTGGCCATACCGACGTGGTGCCCGTCGGCGAAGCGGCGAAATGGCGTTTCGATCCTTTCGCGGGGGAGCTAGCCGATGGCGCGATTTTTGGACGCGGCGTCGCCGACATGAAGGGTGGGGTTGCCGCCTTCGCCGCCGCCGCCTGCGCGTTTGTTGCGCGACGAGAATTGCCCAAGGGCTCGATCGGTTTTCTCATTACCGGCGACGAGGAAGGCCCGGCCATCAACGGCACCGAAAAACTCTTGCGCTGGGCTTACGAGAAGGGCGAGCGGTTCGATCATTGCCTCGTCGGCGAGCCGACGAGCGTGGAAGTGCTCGGCGACACGATCAAGATTGGCCGGCGCGGCTGCCTCAATGGCACGCTCATTGTCGCGGGGCGCCAAGGCCATGCCGCCTATCCCGAGCGGGCGGATAACCCCATTCCAAAACTCTTGCGGCTGCTCGACGCCTTGACCGCCGCGCCGCTCGACAAAGGCACGCCGCGTTTCGACGCTTCCAACCTCGAAATCGTCTCGGTGGATGTAGGGAATCCTGCGTTCAACGTGATTCCGGCTGAGGCTCGGGCGCGTTTCAATGTGCGCTTCAACGATCTTTGGACGCCGGAGACGCTTGCGGCGGAGCTGCGGCGCAGGCTGGACTCTGTGGGGATGAAATTCACGCTCGAATTCGAGCCTTGCAATGCCCCGGCCTTTTTGGCAGCGCCGGACGCCTTCACCAAACTCGTCATTGACGCGGTCGAAAGGAAAACAGGGCGCCGCCCGGCGCTTTCGACGTCGGGCGGGACATCCGACGCGCGTTTTATCCACGCCTATTGCCCAGTCGTCGAATTCGGCGCCGTTGGTGCGACCTCGCATATGGTGGACGAGCATGTCGCGATTGCGGACATCGAGGCTTTGACGGAGATTTATGGGGCGATATTGGAGGAGTATTTCGCCTGATCGCGGCGGGCCCGCCCTGGAGACTAACTACTGCGAGGCATTTTTCGATATTTCATCCTCGACCGCCTTGGCTTCGGCCGACCGATGGGTTTCTCGGTAGAGGGTCCCCAGATTGTTGAGGGTCAGGGCCAGGTCGCGCCGGTAGGCAGCGGGGTTCTGAGCGGCGACATCGCGCTGGATTGCCACGGCCTCCTTCAAGGCGCTCTCCGCTTCGCCGAATCGATGGGATTCGCGGTAGACCTCCCCCAAATTGGTGAGGGATCGGGCCAGGTAGGGTCGGTGGGCGGATGGATTCTGGGTGGCGAGCTTGCGTTGGATGGCCACGACCTCCTGGTAGGCGCTCTCCGCTTCGCCGAAGCGCTGCGCACGCTCGTAGAATATACCCAGACCGGAGAGGGCCAGGACCAAGTTGGGCCGGTAGGCGGCGGGGTTCTGGGCGGCGAGATCGCGCTGGATGGCCACGGCCTCCTTGCAGGCGCTCTCCGCTTCGCCGAAGCGCCCCGTGTCGATGTAGACGGACCCCAGAGCGTCGACGATGATGGCTAGGCGGGGCCGGTAGGCGGCGGGGTTCTGGGCGGCGAGATCGCGCTGGATGGCGAGCGCCTCCTTAAAGGCGCTCTCTGCTTCGCCGAAGCGCTGCGCGAGCGCGTAGACTAGACCCACATCGGTGAGCGTCACGGGCAAGTCGGGCCGGTAGGCGGCCGGGTTCTGAGCGGCGAGGTCACGCCCGATGACCAACGCCTCCTTTAAGGGGCTCTCCGCCTCGCCGAAGCGCCACGTTTGGACGTAGACGTTGGCCAATCTGTTCAAGGTCGTGGCCAGGCTTTGTCGGTAGGCGGCCGGGTTCCGGGCAGCGAGGTCGCGAAGTTGAGGAAGAAGACCATCAAGAACGGACTCTGCTTTTTTGTACTCTGTCTGGTTTGCCAATATATCAGCGTATTCAAACGCATAATCGACACGATCCAGTCGGTACTGATACGCCGTCGCGTAGTGAGGTAGAGCATCGAGCGGGCGAAATTGCAGCGCGTAGATCTGGGCGCGACTAAAATGATCTTGCGCCGCGCGCTCGACATTGGACTCATCATGAGAAAGCAGCTGATCGTAAATCTTGCCGGCCTCTTCCAGCTTTCCTTCATGCAGCAAGTCCTGAGCCGCCTTGATGAGTGTCGCGTCATCTCCCTTGGCGGCGGCTTGCGACCGAGCCTCGGCGAATTGCTTGTCTAATTCGCGATATTTGCGTGCCCATTCCTCGGCCTCCGCAACCTTTTGAGCTATCGTTAAGTCCTTTTCATCAAGCTGATCGTTGAGGCGCTTGAGCGCTCGCGCATCGATATCATTGAATGTGACCTTGTTATCGTTGCCGATGATCGCCGGACTGTTGGCGCCAGTGGTTGTTTGTTGCGTTTCAGTGGCCGAGGCGGGAATGCCCCCAATGAGGCCGCATAGAACAAGGCATAAGAGGATCGGTCTCATTGGGGTTTATCCGCAGCCGAACTCGGAGCACCGACGACATTGTTGTTGCCTATGGTGGCCGGCGAATTTGGTCCTGTGGTCGACTGAGTAATATTCGTGGTGGAAGACGGTGCCCAATGCGCCGGAGAATAGAAATACACGATTGCGAAGACGGCAAGCGCTCCGCCAGCACGAAGCGTCAGATTGGCGCCCACCCCCAGCTGGAGTTTCAAAAGTCCCGGGATCATCGCCGCGACGCCCCCGGCGGCCAACGCCAGAATGATCCGGATGACTTCGAATTGCTCTACCGTGGGATGGGGCACGGCCAGAACAAAACCCAAGAGCGCCGCCACGAAGACGACACCGAAGATGAAAGCCAAGATCACGCTAATGAACGATTCGGACATGTCGCACGCTCGATTGTAGTGCCTCAACAAGTGACGATATTTTGTTCTAAAGATTTGTTCTAAAGACAAGCATCATATTCAAATTTGG
>DATBYR010000212.1:0-4271 GCA_036513565.1 Methylocella sp.
CTTGCTTATCCGCTTAGTTGACATCTCTGCCTTTACGCGCTGAGCGCTCATTTCGGCGGGTCGATGATTTGGTTTGCGGGGGTGTCGTTGAATAGGTCCCTAACCGGCGGGGATTCTTCCGAGAAATCGGCTTCCTTAACAAACCCCTGGTAAGACCTCAGCCCTATCGTGAAACGGACAGCAATCAGACCGGGAGGGATTTGCCCGGCCCAAACGATTTTTGTCGAATTGTCCGTGCACATTCTGGAGCCAGGGCCTATATTTTTTATCATGGGATTGCTGGATTGCAGGGCATCATTAACATCACCAATAATCACTTTTGTACTCACGGTAGCGACTATGGTCTTTCCAGAATCACAGCGCTCGCCTGCCACGGCTGGTGTGATCGTTGCTAAAAATATGGTTAAGGCTGCATATTTCTTCATGGTCTCCTCTCCTAGCGCCAAATAGCAGCGCCTAACATCGCCCCGGTATGATGTTGCAGGTAATAGGTGATGAATTGTTTGCTTACCTGCCCAGCCGGGGCATTTCCGGCCGCAATGCAAACGCGCTCCTCTATGAACCCAAACCATGCCATCGTTCCAAGCGCGGCGGTGGCAAGGAACGTGATCAGCAGGTGGAAAGGGTTGGGGCGCGGAGGACGGCGAGGTTCCAAAGCAGAAGCGGCCCTGTAAGCCCTCCTGGCATCCCTTCTTTTCATGCATACTGCCACGATCGCATTGATGACGAAAATCGCAACCCATAATGAATCTAGTTGTTGCCGGGTCTGACATTTTAATTCTCCCATGCTTATCCGGAGTGACGTTGCACTATTTTGTCAACAAACCTGATAAGCATATAATAGCTCATACATCAGCCTCGGCCTCGGCCTCGATCCCGCTCCGCTCGACCTTCTGGAAAAAACAATCCCGATCAGCCGCGAGATCCGGCTGGCAATAGGCGAGAGCATGCTCTAGCGTTGGCTTACACCCGCATCGGCATCAACACATAAAGAGCGGTAGCGCCATCGCGGTCTTGCACAAGCGTGGGCGAACCGGGGTCGGCAAGCTTGAACAGCACGGTGTCGCCGTCGATCTGCTCGGTGATGTCGAGGAGGTAGCGGGCGTTGAAGCCGATATCGATCGGCGAGGAGTCATAATCGACATCGAGTTCCTCGGTCGCCGAGCCGGAATCTGGATTGGTGACGGAAAGCGTAAGTTTCGCGTCCGCCATGGCGAGCTTGACGGCGCGGCCGCGCTCCGACGAAATCGTCGAAACCCGGTCGACCGCGGCCGCGAACGGCGCGCGATCGACAATCAGACGTTTGTCGTTGCCGGAAGGGATGACGCGAACATAATCGGGAAAGGTACCGTCGATCAATTTCGAGGTCAGCACCACTTGTCCCGCGCTAGCCGAAGGATCGCCGAAGATAAAGCGCGCCTTTGCCGCCGATATTTCGACGCGAACTTCCATGCCGGGATCCTCGATGAGTTTTTGCACCTCGGACACGGCCTTGCGCGGCACGATGACTCCCGGCATGCCAATCGCGCCATCGGGGGCGGGAATTTCGACCCGAGCGAGCCTGTGCCCGTCGGTCGCGACGGCACGCAACATCATATGGCCTTCGACATCTGTCGTGTGCAGAAAAATGCCATTGAGGTAATAGCGCGTCTCTTCATTGGAAATCGCGAACTGGGTTTTGTCGATTAGCCGCCTGAGGTCGCCGGCGGCGAGGTTAAAAGCGTGACCGAGTTCGCCCGTGGCGAGGTCCGGGAAATCGCTGTCCGGCAAAGCCTGCAGGTTGAACCGCGAACGCCCGGAGCGCAGCTGCAAACGGCCGGACTCGCCATTGGATTCGAGCGAAACTTGCGCGCCGTCCGGCAGCTTGCGGACAATCTCATAGAGGATATGCGCGGGAACCGTGGTCGCGCCGGCGGCGCCGACGTCCGCTGCCAATCGCTCGATGACTTCCAGGTCGAGATCGGTCGCCTTCAGGAGCAGGCCCATGTCTTCGGCGCGCAATAGGACATTCGAGAGAATGGGAATCGTGTTGCGACGCTCCACGACGCGATGCACGTGGCCAAGAGACTTCAACAGAGCCGCTCGTTCGAGAGTAACTTTCATGTGGGCGGTCCAATCGGGCTTTTGTTCGATCCATTACGCCCGCCCCTTGCCTGCGCCGGGGACGGGGTCGGACTTTGGCGCGGCTTTCGCCAAATCGCAAGCCGCCGCGATGAATCCACCGGCGCTTTTGCACGGGCACGCGCGGATCTCGCGGCGCGCGGCCAGACCTTTACCTGCCCTTAATCCGCCGGATTTACCCTAAAAGCGAGCCGCGCCGGCCTATTTTGGCGAAACGGCGGCGCGATTGGCGTGACAAAGCGCAAGACGGCGGAACGCCGCGAGCCGGTCTTCGACCAAGCTTCCGGAAACCATGCAAGGATTGACGAAAAAGTGCCGCGCCGTGCCGGACGACCGCGGGTGACCAGGAAACGCCGTTCGCCTGTCGCCCTGTTGCTCTATTGGGGAATGATCGCAACTGTCTGGACAGGCATGGCGGGCGCGGGCGTGATCGCCTATCAAGCATTGAAACTGCCGCCGATCGACGCGCTTGCCGTGCCGAAACGGCCGCCGAACATTGCCATTCTCGACGAAGACGGCGTTTTGCTCGCCAATCGCGGCGACACCGGAGGCGCCGCGGTCCGGATCGCGGAACTACCTCCGTATCTGCCAAAAGCTTTTGTCGCGATCGAGGATCGCCGCTTTTATTCGCATTTGGGAATCGATCCGCAAGCAATTTTGCGCGCCCTGATTCGTAATATAACAGGCGGCGGCATGGTGCAGGGCGGTTCGACACTGACGCAGCAGCTCGCCAAAAACCTCTTTCTGACCCAGGAAAGGACCGTTTCGCGAAAGATCCAGGAAGCGATCCTCGCGCTCTGGCTTGAGCATAAATATTCAAAAGCCCAGATCCTCGAATTGTATTTGAACCGCGTGTATTTCGGCTCCGGCGCCTACGGCGTGGAAGCGGCGGCGCAAAAATATTTTGGCCACGGCGCCCGCAGTGTGACGCTGCCCGAGGCGGCGGTTCTCGCGGGTTTGATGAAGGCGCCGGCGCGATTGGCGCCAAATCGCAATCCGGCCGGGGCCAGCGAGCGCGCGGGCCAAGTCATCGCGGCAATGGTTCAGGAAGGTTTCATAACCGATGCCATGGCCATGCTCGCCCTGGCTCATCCGGCGCAAGCCATCCGAGATCGAAACGCGAGCTCGGTCAATTACGCCGCCGATTTCGTGATGGACACGCTCGACGATACGATCGGCGCAATCAATGAAGATATCGCTGTTTCGACGACGCTCAGCGTCTCGTTGCAGGCGGCTGCGGAAAAGGCGCTCACCGGAGAGCTTGATCGCAAGGGCGCGGCTTTCGGCGTCGGCCAGGGAGCGCTCGTCGCGCTCGCCCCCGATGGCGCGATCAGAGCGCTGGTCGGCGGCCGCAATTACGCCGATAGCCAGTTCGACCGCGCGGCTTCGGCCAAGCGCCAGCCTGGGTCGGCTTTCAAACCGTTCGTTTATCTCGCCGCGCTCGAAGCCGGGATGACCCCGGATTCGGTGCGCGAAGACGCTCCGATCAATGTGAAAGGCTGGCAGCCGGAAAATTACTCGCGCGATTATTTCGGTCCGGTCACGCTCACCAAGGCGTTGGCGCTGTCCCTCAACACCGTGGCGGTGCGCCTCGGCCTGGAGGTTGGTCCCAAGGCTATCGTCAGGGTCGCGCATCGCCTCGGCATCGCATCCGAACTTTCCGCCAACCCGTCGATCGCGCTCGGCACGTCCGAGGTTACCCCGCTCGAAATCGCGACCGCCTACGTGCCCTTCGCCAATGGCGGCATCGGCGTCCAGCCGCAGATCATCGCGAAAGTAAAAACCGCGTCCGGAAAACTCCTTTATCAGCGCAAGGGCGTCAGCAATGGCCGGGTCATCGATCCACATCATGTGGCGATGATGACTACGATGATGCAGGAAACCCTCTTAACGGGCACGGCGCGCAAGGCTTCGGTGCCGGGCTGGCAGGCGGCGGGCAAGACCGGCACCAGCCAGGATTGGCGCGATGCGTGGTTCATCGGCTACACCAGCCATCTCGTCGCCGGGGTCTGGCTCGGCAATGATGATAATTCACCGACGAAAAAAGCGTCCGGCGGCAATCTTCCCGTAGAAATCTGGTCGCGTTTTATGCAGGCCGCGCATCAAGGCGTGCCGCCGCAGCCGCTCCCCGGCGGACTCTGGCGCGATTA
>DATBYR010000213.1:0-11722 GCA_036513565.1 Methylocella sp.
CCGCAACCTCGTGTTTTTGACGCTAGCGGCGGCGCTCGCCTACCGGCGCGGCTTCAAGCATATTGTCGGCGGCATGTGCGAAACGGATTTTTCGGGCTACCCGGATTGCCGCGACGATACCGTGAAAGCCATGCAACTCGCGGTGAATCTCGGAATGGATAGCCGTTTTGTTCTTGAAACTCCTTTGATGTGGCTAGACAAGGCCGCGACCTGGCGCCTCGCGGAAACGCTAGGCGGAGCCGCGCTCGTCGATCTCATCGTGGAGTCGACGCATAGCTGCTACCTCGGCGAGCGCGTGATCAGGCACGATTGGGGCTACGGCTGCGGTTCGTGTCCCGCCTGTCGGCTTCGCGCCGAAGGCTGGCGGAAATACATTGCCTCGTCAGGCAAACAGGTGCCGGGGTGACGCGGGGCCGCGAGGACGGCTGCACTCCTATGCGCGGGGGGTCCTGCATCATATAAAGCAATGCCGCCATTGTTAGAGAGAGGATATGGCGGTTAAAGCGCAGGAATACAGGCAACATCGTAGGTCGCGCTTTGACCCATTGCTGGCTCCTTCGGTCCAAATCTTGGCCGTCTTACCCAGTCATTAGCGAGTAAAGTTTCGATTCTCGATTTGAGAGAAGTGGCAACAACTTGCATGCCGTTTCAATGTCAGTGGTATTATCTCTGACGAGAAGCGCGACGCGCAGCATTCCGGCTGTCATTACTCCCCAGTGATTTACGATCATTAGCCCGATAGAGACCTTGTCCCGGAGATGCGCAAGCGCGGGGACGTCTTCAATCCAAACCTTCTTGATCAAGATCATCGCATTATCCCATCGCATCGCAACCTCTTGAAGCCGTGCTAACGCAGCGTCAATCTCGATGTCCTCCTGTTTCCTGAGCAGCCCACAAAGCTCCTTGGAGAGGTTCCAGGAATGAAAGGCTGCCAGAGCATGACCAAGGTCCCTGACCGTGACCTCAGAGCCGACAATGATGGGCAATACGCCAGCCTCGATCAAGCGGTAAAGGATAAGACTACCAGTCATATCGGTGAAATTCTCATCGGAACCTAATTCCTGCGCTCCTTCTGCGCCTATGGATAATGTGAAGGCATGACCGAATTCATGACAAACGGCGAAGCACACAGAGAGGCGCGCAATTTTTTCGGCGTTCTTTCTGATTTCCGGATATCGAGTCAGAGCCTCATCCAAATTTCTATACCCAAGCCTCTTCCAGTTACTCGCCTCCGGCATCATCCCCATCAGTTTACTATGCATTTTTCGATCGAAGGCTAGGAAGGTAAGCATATCAGAAGAATCTTCTACGACCTGCTGCATCCAGCCTTCAGAAGATGCCTCCATCACTCCCCGGGTAAAGGTGAAAATATCCGTGTCTGCCAGGATGGAAATTGAACCAAGAAAAAAATCTTGGTCCCATAAAACCGTGTCCTTGTTAGGGTCTTTCTGAGAAGCCGCGATGGTTGCAATCGCGCATGTTGATGAAACAAATTTTTCTATCGCTGATATGAAGCCGGCTGAAACAATCACATAGTTAAATTTGCGCTTGCGGATGTAGGGCGATAGAGTCGGTGCATTGACAATGCGGGCGCAGCATTCGAGTGGATGTCCGTCTTCAAAGCGCTTGTTTCCGAGCATGCAGAGCCCGGCCGATAGCAACTGCATGGCCTTTTCGGTTGAATACCTGAACCGTAATTGGTCCAAGGCCCAATGCCCGGCGGGGTAACGATCCGTCAGGGCCGAATATAGGCGATCGCCTTCGGAATCACTAAACCCAAGCAGCTTGTCGATTTGAAGGTCGGGTATGGGCCCCGAGCTCTCCTCGATCGGCCGGATCGATCGCTCAAAAAAATCGAGCGGGTTATTTGACATGTTGCTCCCAACGGTCTGCACACACATTCTCCAGACCTATCTGGACAATCAAAACAGAAGCGGTTGCTGCACCTACGGTACCTAAGAAGTCGAGGGTCGCAGCTACTGCCAAGGCCTTGTGCTGCGTGGAGGCGTCCTCGCCAAGAAGACGGGCAAATTCATTGCTGCATATCGTGTCCCGAACCTTCTCAATGGCATTCCGCAGAAACCGGAGGCCTCGTTTTTTCCTATCCGCAGGCGAGGCAAAACGCGCACCATCTACGTCACCGAGCATAAGAACAAGATCTGCTTTGCTAGTCTGAGCTGAGATCAATTTGTCGATTTCAGCCTTGACGTCTGTGTGATCGTTGTCGGCGCTCGGCGTCATTCCTAATCTCGAATTTGGCACGGCTGGCCCCTTCCGGGTGACCGGGAGATAATGTTACCACACTGGCCGTCATAGGCCAAAGTTCGTTTCCGCCCGAATCCCCATTCGATCCCGCCACCGTCCTTCGCCACGCTGGCGAAATGGCGGCCGAGCTGGGCGATGCGGTTCCCGGTGGTATGAACGGATAGGCACCTCGAGAGATGAGCAAAATCCGATGAACTCCGAAACGGCATGGGTATGATTTGGCCGCCGCAGCAGGAGGCCGCGCTAAAAGCCGTCGCCCAATGGTTGAAACGCGGCGAGCCGCAATTGTTCCGGCTCTTCGGCTATGCGGGCACCGGCAAGACCACGCTCGCCAAGAAAATCGCCGAGGATATCGATGGCGGCGTCGCCTTCGCGGCTTTCACCGGTAAGGCCGCGCTCGTGTTGCGTTCCAAGGGCTGCAAGGAAGCGCGCACGATCCACAGCTTGATCTACCGTCTGCGGGCGACCGATACGCAAGAGCCTTCCTTCGTTCTCAACGAAGACAGCGCCGTTACGAAATCGAGCCTCGTCATTATCGACGAATGTTCGATGGTCGATCAAGAACTCGGCCGCGATCTTTTGTCCTTCGGCAAGCCGGTGCTGGTCCTTGGCGATCCGGCGCAATTGCCTCCCGTCAAGGGCGGGGGGTTCTTTACCGAAGGTCCGCCCGACGTGATGCTGACCGAGGTGCATCGCCAAGCGGTGGACAATCCGATCATCAAAATGTCGATGCTTGTGCGCGAAGGCGGAAGGCTTTCCCTTGGCGCTTATGGCGAGAGCCTCGTAATAGAGCGGCGCGGCATCGATTCCGGCACGGTGACCGCGGCCGATCAGCTGCTCGTTGGCCTCAACCGCACCCGCCACTCGTACAACAGAAGAATGCGCGAACTATTCGGGCACGCCGATGTTTTTCCGCAAGTGGGCGACAAGCTGGTCTGCCTCAAAAACGACAAGACCAAGGGTCTCTTGAACGGCGGGATCTGGCTCGTGAAAACCACCGCGCCAACGCGCAAGAAGAAGCTCGCGCTGAACATTGTGCCGGAGGATGATCCGGCACGCAAGCCGCTGCGCATCGGCGTGCTGCCGGAATTCTTTCAAGGACTGGAGGAAAGTCTAAGCCCAAAAATCCGGCGGGAGTCGGATGAATTCGATTATGGCTATGCGCTCACCGTGCATAAGGCGCAGGGGTCGCAATGGAACCATGTGGTTTTGTTCGACGAAAGCTTCGCGTTTCGCGAACACCGCAACCGCTGGCTCTATACCGGCATTACCCGCGCCGCGGAGCAGCTGACGATTGTCGTATGACATACTTTGCACCCGCGTGGCAGGGGTGTTAGGCGGGAGCATTCCGGTCCGCGCGCGAATGCCGGGTTGCCATCGTTGCACTCCTTGCCATGGCGGCGGATCGCCGCTTCGCCTCGTTCGAAGATTTCATGCGCCCCGGCGGAATGCGCCCGACGTAAATCAGGCCCGCTTGTCCGGCCATCGGCAGAGATCGGAGATTAAGCAGCGTTCGCATTCCGGGCGGCGGCCCTTGCAGATATATCTGCCATGCAGGATCAGCCAATGATGCGCATGGGGCTTGAACGCACCGGGAATGATTTTCTCCAGTCCGCACTCGACCTCAAGCGGCGTCTTGCCGGCCGCCAGGGGAATGCGGTTGGAGACCCGGAAAATATGCGTGTCGACGGCGATCGCCGGCGCGCCAAAAGCAATATTCAAGACCACGTTGGCGGTCTTGCGGCCTACTCCGGGGAGCGTTTCGAGCGCCTCGCGGCTGTGCGGCACCTCGCCACCGAAATCCTTGACGAGCCGCCGCGACAAGGCGATCACGTTTTTTGCCTTGGTGCGGTAAAGGCCAATCGTTTTGATTATGTCCTGGAGCTTTTCCTCGCCGAGCGTCAGCATTTTTTCTGGGCTGTCGGCGGCCGCGAAAAGCGCGGGCGTGGCCTTATTGACGCCTAGGTCGGTCGCTTGCGCCGAAAGCACGACCGCGACGAGCAGGGTGAAGGCGTTCACATAGTCGAGTTCGCCTTTTGGGTGCGGATTGGCGGCTTCGAAGCGGCGGAAAATCTCGGCCACCGTTGCCGGGTCCGGCGGCATTTGCCGTGCGCCTCGCGGCTTCGTGGCGCGGCCGGGTTTTTTTTTGGCTGGCGTATTCAGCTTCGTCCCGGGCGCGGAAGCGGCGCTGTCCAAAATCTTGGCCGCCGGATTTCTAGTTGCCGTGTTTCTATTGCGCATCCGCGCGTTATAAAATCCACACCCCACTGAGAGCAAGGCTAGCGCCCTGCCGTGCAGTCGCACAAGGTGGCAATGCTTCGAATGCATTCGTCGAAAGCGCCGCGCCGGCGGGTGCTCGGGTGTCCATGCCAATGAAGCCGCCGGGCGACACGGCGCTCCTTGCGCCCGACCGCGCTGACCTCGATCCAATCGATCCTTCGACTTTACGCGCCTTGTCTGAAGGCGCGCTGCGCAAGACCGGCAGCCGGCGGAAATCACCCGGCCGCGGCGATCGCTTCCGCGCCCGGCGGCTCTTGCGGCAATAGTGCCAAACGGGCGATGAGCACTTGATCCTGCAAGACCGCCATGCGTTCCTTCGGCCGGAGCCAGGAAATCGCTTCATCGATGGTTCCGGCTTCCGAGAGCTTCGCATCGGCAAGCGCCCATTCCGGTGAGATATCGCCATTTCGGCGTGTTTGACGGCGCGGCAGGCAGGCCACGTGGAACGCGCGGAACCGCGGATCGGCATAAAGCGCGTGAAGTCCGCTCAAGGCTTCACTGTCGTGCCGGGCGGGCTCGTTTGCCAAGAAATTGGCACGCGCGACGACGGGTGGCGTTATCTGCTCTTCCGGAGTAAGCAAGAGACCGGCGCGGCGCAGGGCGAGGCCGACGCCGAGAAGGCCAGTGCCCCAAGACAAGAAAATCGCCAAGAGGAGGCCGAGGATCGTCGGCGACATCCAGGCAACGAGCGAAGGCGAAATCGAAAGGCCGGCTACCAGGGTCAAAAGGCCCATCGCGACATGCAAACGGTGGCGCGCGACAATGGCGGCAAATGGAATCGAGCCATCGTCGCGTCGTTGCGGGTCCCAGCCGGTATCGAAGCCGAATACGAAACGCATGACGTGACCGGACTGGATCAGCATCATGATCGGAGCGAGCAGCGCCGACATAAAGATTTCGAAGGCCACAGACAAAACGAGCCTCGCCGCGCCGCCGGCGCCGCGCCGGGTCGCACCTTGGATCAACGCAACCGCCAAACCGAATAACTTTGGCAACAGGAGGATCGTCATCGTAAGCGCGAAAAGTTCGAGCGATCTTTGCGGATCGAACCTCGGCCAAGTTGGGAACAAGGTGAAGTCGCTCGTGAAATATTCCGGCCTGATGTAGCTTGCCTGGAGGACGAGCACGATACCGACGAGAAGCTGCGCCAACCAAAGCGGCGACGCGACATAGGCCATGATGCCGGTCGCGAAATGCTGCCGCGACATCGGATGCAGGCCTTTCGCGGGCAGTATCCGCAAATGCTGGAGATTGCCCTGACACCAGCGGCGGTCGCGCGTCGAAACATCGACGAGCGATGGCGGACACTCTTCGTAGCTGCCGCCAAGGCTTGGCAGCATATAAACGGCATAACCGGCGCGCCGGATCAATGCCGCCTCGACAAAATCATGGCTGAGGACATGGCCGCCGAACGGAGGACGCCCGCGCAAAACCGGCAAGCCGCAATGCGCGGCGAACGCCTTGGTGCGAATGATCGCGTTATGGCCCCAGTAGTTGCCGTCGCGCCCCGTGGAGACCGAGACGCCGGCGGCGATCACCGGCCCATAGATGCGCGCCGCGAATTGCTGGAGGCGAGCGAATAAAGTGTTGCGATTGACGATCAGCGGGAGCGTTTGGATAATGCCCGCGTCGGGGTCTGCTTCCATCGCCGCGGCGAGCGCGATAATGGTATTGCCGGCCATCAAACTGTCGGCGTCGAGCACCACCATATGCTCGTAGTGGCCGCCCCAGCGGGTGACGAAATCCTCGATATTACCGGACTTTCGATTGTGGTTCCTGGGCCGGTGACGGTAGAACAGGCGGCAGCCTGGGCCAAGCCTTTCCCGCATCGCAAGGAAAGCTTGTTCCTCGGCGACGAAAATTTCCGGATCAGTCGTGTCGGAGAGAAAAAACCAATCGAACGCGCGGCCGAGACCGCTCGCCTCGACCTCCTCGAACATCGCCGCGACCGCGCCAAAGACGCGCGCCGGCGTCTCATTGTAGACGGGCATGACGATCGCCGTCCGTTGACGCAATCCAAGCGGCGGCAAGGAGGGCTTCGGCGCGAAAAACAACAGCCAGATAAAGCCCGCGAGCGCGCTGGTGCAGGCGAGCGCGATCCAGGAAAAATTGGCGACGAAGAGAAAAAGGAGCGCCCATTTGAGGGGCGTCACGCCGCCAACCTCGACCACCTTGTACATTTCGTGGGCGCCGTATACAGTCAAGCCCAGACCGCCGCCAAACACAAGGAGCCGCGCGAGCCCGCCGGCGAAAACCGGATGGCGGACGACGTTGCTGTGCCGCTCGGCCCGGCGGAACCGGGTGAGGCTCTGCACCGGCATTGCGAGAGGCGCTTCGGGCGGCACGCAGGCGAAGGCATCCGGCGCAGGCGTGCTCTCTCCCGGGCGCAGCGGCGTCACCACCGGTTCGGTTGGCTGTGAATTGGTCAGAGCGTCCATCGATAAAGCCAAGTCTCGCTTATGGGTTTGCCGGCCGCCTCCATGACCAGGCGCAGTTCCGAAAAGGCTTCGTTCCCAGGATCGAGGTCGAACAAGATCCGGCAGGATTTTTTGTCCGCCGAGGTAAATGTTCGGAGCGCGGTTATCGATCCCGGCGAAGCGTTCAAATTCGGCTTCAAGGCTTCGGCGTTTTGCGGGAGACGCAAAATTTCACCGGCGAATTCAACCATAAAACGTCGGCGTTTCGATGACGAACCCCGCCCCGAACGCGACTGCATGGCGATGGCCAGCGGCGGCTGCTCTGGCGGGTTCCAGCACCAGAACTGCCGGTAAGCGAAAAATGTTTCGCTTCCGGCGGAGAGCAGCTGCTTTGGTTTCCAAAAGCCGATGATATTGCCGTTGGCTTCGGAATCGGACGGAATTTCGACGAGTTGAACGCTGCCCGCGGACCAATCGCCGATCGGTTCGATCCAGAGTGAGGGGCGGGTCTCGAAATGCTGATCGTCGTCCTGGTAATGATCGAAGTTGCGGTCACGTTGCAGAAAGCCGAACCCGCGTGGATTTTCATCGACGAAGGTTGAAATTTGCAACGTGTCGCGATTGGCGACCGGCCGCCACAGCCACTCCCCCTTGCCGGTCAATATCTGGAGGCCGGTTACCTCGCTCACGCTCGGACGCAGATCATCAATGCGGCGCTCGCCGATCGGGCCGGAGAGATGGGTTGCGCTCATTGTGGCGAGGCCCAAATTATCGACCGCTGCCCTGGCGAAGAGAGCACATTCCGTGTCGATGATCGTGGCCTCGCCGGGCCGCAGGGTAAAGTGATAAGCGCCGGTCACGCTTTCCGAACCGATTAGCGCGTGCATGACGAGCGCGCCGGCGGCAAGCGTCGGACGTTCGATCCAAACCGCGCGGAATGCCGGAAATTCCTCGCCGCGCGGATCGGCGGTCTTGATCGACATGGCCCTTGCCATGGTGCCCAGGGTTTGGCCGGGCGCCACGGCGCGAAAAAAACTTGCCCCTTGGAAAATGGCGAGCGCGGAAAAACCGTCCAGGCCTTGCGCGAGTACGCGAAAACCGGAAAAACCTATGTCGGCGAGGTTTTTGGGGACGGCGAGCTTGCCAAAATCAAACAGCGCCGGATCATAAATGACGCGGCGGGCTTTGCCTTCCACGACAAGATTGATTTCCATCGGGGTCGAAAAGATGAACCCGCGATGCAGCGGCTCGATCGCGAAGCCGGTATTGTCCAGGGCCCAGATCGCGGTCCCCGGGCGCTGCCGAATGGCCGCATATTGTTCGTAGCCAAGGTCGCGAAACACTTCTGGGATGTCGGCCGAAAGCGGTTTGAATGGCTGTTTCGACAAGATTCTGGCGGTGTCGGTGACCATGTTTGGATCGAACGGCGATGGTTCGCCCAAGGCGAACCCCTGGGGAGCCTCCTGCGCGGCGGACGGTGTCGCGACATTTGCCGGCGAAGCGACACCGGCGCGGGCGGCGATCCCGCCTGCCATCCCGCCAAGGACGAACTTTAAAACCTCCCGGCGCTCGACCATGATTCTGGCTTGGCCGGCGCCCGATCGCGCCGCACTTATAGAAAACGCTTTAGTTTTATCTCTATAGACGATAACCGGGCGAACGTAAGTTCCCATTTGGGTGTTTTTACGCCAACAAGCTTTTCCGGTTTCGATGCGATCCGCACTTCCTGACCCGGGAGAATGCCCGGGCTTGTTTGAACTCCCCGGAGCGGTCCGGCAAGGCGGTGTGCGAGTGAATTTACAATTTTGTGGCTATAAGCGTTCCTATCCGCGATTCGAGCGAGACGCCTCCGCGCGTAGAGAAGCAGGTTTCATGGTCCCCTTTCATTTGCAAGGCCGCACATGTCTGGCAATCGTTCTCGCCGCCGGTGAGAGCTCGCGGATGCGCTCGGCGCGGCCCAAGGTACTGCATGAGCTAGCCGGCCGCTCCATGCTTGCCCATGTTTTAAGCTCGCTCGTCGAAGCCGGCGCCGAGCGGACCGTCGTCGTGGCGGGTCCAAACCACGACGCGGTGATGGCGGAAGCCAAGACGATCGTGCGCGATGCCGGAATCGCGATCCAGAAGGAGAGGCTTGGAACCGCGCATGCGGTGCTTGCTGCGCGCGAGGCGATCGCCAGGGGCTGTGACGATCTTCTCGTCGTCTTCGCGGATACGCCTCTGGTTCGCCCGGAGACTTTCGCCGCCATGCGCGAGGCGCTTGCGGGAGGCCAAAACGCAATCGCCGCCTTGGGTTTCGAGGCAAAACAGCCTGCGGGCTACGGAAGGTTCATTCTGGAGGACGGCGCCCTCAAAGCCATTCGCGAGGACAGCGACGCGAGCACGGCGGAGCGAGAAATCAAAATTTGCAACGCCGGTCTGATGGCGCTCGACGGGCGCCACGCGTTGCCCCTTCTCGATGCCATCGGCAATGCCAACTGCCAGAAGGAGTATTACCTGACCGACATCGTCGCCGTCGCCAGATCGCGCGGTTTTGAGGTCGCCGCCGCGATCGCCGCCGAGGATGAGGTGCTGGGTGTCAATGACAGGGCACAGCTCGCCGCCGCCGAATTGATTTTGCAAGCGCGGCTTCGCGCGAAAGCGATGCGGGAAGGCGCGACCTTGATCGATCCTTCGAGCGTGACCCTAGCCTTCGACACGCGGCTTGGCCGCGACGCCGTAGTCGAGCCGCACGTGATCTTCGGTCCGGGCGTCAATGTCGGCGAAGGCAGCCGCATCCGCTCGTTTTCCTACTTGGAAGGCGCGACAATTGGTCAGAATGCGACGATCGGCCCCTTCGCCAGGCTGCGCCCCGGCACCGGCCTCGCGCAAGACGTGCACATCGGCAATTTCGTCGAGGTGAAGGCCTCGGATGTCGGCGCCGGCGCCAAGATTAACCATTTGAGCTACATTGGAGATGCGAGCATCGGCGCCAGGACGAATGTCGGGGCGGGAACGATCACGTGCAATTACGACGGCTTCGCCAAATATCGCACGGAGGTTGGCGCGCATGCGTTCATCGGCTCGAATAGCGCCTTGGTGGCGCCGGTCAAGATCGGTGATGGCGCCTATGTCGGATCGGGGTCAGTGATTACGCAAGACGTCGCCGCCGATGCGCTGGCGCTGGCCCGCGCGGGCCAGGTAGAAAAACCCGGCTGGGCAAGGGCGTTGCGGGAAAGGAACCGGAAATGAGCGCGATCTTGTCATGGATGAGCCAATGACGGCGAACGCTCAATCGAACCGCAAGACGAAAGATGGTTATTAATGTGCGGAATCGTTGCGATGATCGGCCGGGGTCCGGTCGCCGGCTCTATTCTCGATGCGCTGAAGCGCCTCGAATATCGCGGCTATGATTCCGCTGGTATCGCGACCTTGGAAGCGGGCCGGCTGACCCGGAGGCGGGCGAGCGGCAAGCTCAAAAATCTGCAGCTTCGTCTAGCCGCCGAACCCCTTTTGGGCAGGATCGGCATTGGCCATACCCGCTGGGCAACGCATGGAAGGCCAAGCGAAAATAACGCGCATCCGCACGTCAGCGCGAATGTCGGTGTCGTGCATAATGGCATTATCGAGAATTTTCGGGAGTTGCGCGGTGAACTGCAAGCCAAGGGCCATGAATTTTCGACCGAGACCGATTCCGAGGTTATCGCCCATCTCGTGAGCGAAACCATGCGGGGTGGCTTGGCGCCGGTCGAGGCCGTGGCTTCGAGCCTCCCGCGCCTGAAGGGTGCTTTCGCGCTCGCCCTGATCTTCGACGGCGAGGAGGATTTTTTGATCGGCGCCAGCAGCGGCGCGCCGCTCGCGGTAGGATTTGGCGAAGGCGAGCATGCCGGCGAAATGTTTCTTGGCTCCGATGCGCTTGCCCTGGTCCCTTTCACGGGCACGATCGCTTATCTGGAGGATGGCGACTCCGTCGTCCTGACCCATACGTCCGCGCGGTTTTACGATGCCGGAGGCGCTTTGGCGGAGCGGCGAAAGGTCAAGTCTTCGGCCTCGGCCGCGTTGATCGACAAGGGCAATTATCGCCATTTCATGGCCAAGGAAATCCACGAACAGCCGGAAGTCGTCGCCCGCGCCCTTGCGCATTATCTGGATATGGCGGCTGGCCGCGCGGCCCTGCCCCTCGCGCCGCCCGTCGATCTTGTTGCGCTCCAGCGCCTGACGATTTGCGCCTGCGGCACAGCCTATTTCGCGGGGCTCACCGCCAAATATTGGTTCGAGCGATTTGCGCGGCTTCCCGTCGATGTCGAAATCGCCTCCGAGTTTCGCTATCGCGATCCGCCGCTCCAGCCAGGAGGGTTGACCATCCTTGTCTCGCAATCGGGGGAGACGGCCGATACCTTGGCCTGTCTTCGCGCCGCGAAGGCGAACGGACAGAAGATCGTATCGGTGGTCAATGAAGCGACCTCGACGATAGCGCGGGCGAGCGACATTGTTGCTCCGACCCTGGCCGGTCCCGAAATCGGCGTTGCTTCAACGAAAGCTTTCACCTGTCAGCTCGCGGTGCTCGCCTGCCTCGCGCTGGGCTTCGGCAGGGCACGCAACACCATCGACGAGCAGGCGGAGGCGCGGCTCGTTTCCGAACTCATGGCGATTCCGGGGCTCATCGCGCAAGCGCTAAAATGCGAAAGCGCCGTCGAGATCCTGGCGCGGGAAATCGCCAAGGTCCGCGACGTGCTTTATCTCGGCCGCGGCACGTCCTATCCCTTGGCGCTCGAAGGGGCACT
>DATBYR010000214.1:0-11725 GCA_036513565.1 Methylocella sp.
CGCCTGGCCGATGCTTGGCCGCCAAGCCGTCCGCCCTTTTGCGATGAGGCATAGGATTCCGGTTGACCGCGGCCGGAACCGCTTTTCTTTCCGCCGCCGCTTTCCTTGTTCACTGTTGCCCAGGCTCTGCGCTCGGCTTCCATCTCCGGCACGCCACGTGATTCATAGCTTTCGGCGATGTGATCCGCTTTGCGCTCCTGTTTTCCGGTGTATTTCGATTTGTCACCGCGCGGCATCGCCACTCTCCCACCACCTCATTGATCCTATCATTATTCGCTGGCTGGGACCGGGAGCAGGCCCCGGTCTTTGTCAGGCCGCGGCGTTGCGTAGATTGCGGACTCGGTCGTGATTCGCCTTGACGCCTTGGTATTGCCGCTCGACGAGCGTTCTTACGTCGGCCGGCAAGCTCTTCTGCAGCGCTGCTTCATAACCAGCCTTGGCAGCATCCTCGCCACGCTCGCACTCGGCGAGCACCGCGTGTTCGCTCATGCCGGTGATGGTGGACTTTATGTTGGTCCAGGCGCGATGCATCGAGCCGCTTATGGAGCCCCCCTGTGCGGGCTCCCCGCCGAGACTGCGAACCTTGGCTTCAAGCTCTGCCGCGCCCTCGGCGCAACGCCGCGCCGCTGCCTCGAACAGCGCCTTGAGATTAGGGCTCCGAACCCCTTCGGCACACGTGCGGAAGCCTTGTTCTCCATCGCGGCTTATTTCGAGCAAATCGTTCAACGTCGCGATCACGTCATGATTGTCCATGGTCAGTTTCCTTTTTTGATTCTACCGTTACGGCGCTCCCGTACGGCCGCATCGAACAAGAGGCTCGCCCGATGCGGCCTTCGACGCCGTGCACTCGAAGCGTCACGACTGGATCATTGCCTGTTCAGCCAGTCGTCGACAGACTTGCGCGCTGCGTCCTTGGTAATGCCGGCGCGTTCCTGAATCTTCCCTTCGAGCTGTTCGCGCTTGCCGGCGATTTTGTCGAGATCGTCATCCGTAAGATGACCCCATTGCTCCTTGATCTTGCCCTTGAACTGCTTCCAGTTTCCTTCGATGCGATTCCAATCCATTGCAAACTCCTTTGGTTAGGTCCGGCAACATTGGGCCGCCGCACCTTGCACTCCGAAACATCCTTGGGCGGTGTTGGTTCCACCGTCGCCTTGGCGTAAACAGCCGACCGGGCTTTTTACCCTCACATTGGGCTGTTGGTTTTCTTGTCATAGGCCGGAGCCGCCTTGAGCTCCTCTTTGGTTTGATTGAGAACCAGCCAATCCTTGCCGTCGCGCGACACAACCTTTAGGTCTTTGAAAGGAACCGCCACTTCCTTCTTGCCGGCGCCGAGAAAACCGCCGACGCCAACGACCGCGGTCGTGACGTTCCCGCTATTATCCATGATGAGATCGGTGACGACGCCAATCTTGTTTTCGGCATTGTCATAGACATCCGCCTTATAAATATCGGAGGCTAGCCAATGCATCGTCGAAAGCGACGACGGCGCGGCGATCGAGCGGCCGCTCGGTGAATTCGTCATCGTTTCGGCCTGAGCGACGGCAAGGCTGCCGGCGAGAGCAAGGACCGAGGCGGACAGGGCGAGCTTACGTAACATTGGGTTCTCCTTCTGTTTGAGCGCAATGATTTACGCCGCTCTCAAACGCCCGCGCTGGATCGTGGTTCCTCGCGCGAAGCCGCGTTGAACGCGGCAATCGCGGTCAATATTTCGTGATCAGGAAAGCAATACCGTTCAGCTAAAGGCCGTCTGCATTGCGACAACCCTCCGCCCCAAACATGGGCGGAACCGGAACGGACAGTTGCGCGCTAAAAACGCAAATACGGCTGCAATGTGGCAAGAAGGACAGACGGTGAGCCCCTTGTGGGGCAGAATGATTATCTAGCTTAGCGTTGTGGCGCGCCGGAATTCCGCGAAGACATTCGATGCCGCCGAACCGATACAAAATATGGGGAAATATGGGAGGTTCCGTGAGTATTTCGACCGACGGATCAGTCTCGGTGCGCCCGGCAAGGCGGTTGCGGTCATTACCCGCCGCAGGGCGCATCGACACGGCATCGCGCGACAGCGAGCTGCTGTGTCGCGAGGTGCTCGAAGCACTCCCCGCAGCGGTTTATACGATCGATGCGGAAGGGCGGATCACATACTTCAACCAGGCGGCAGCTGACCTCTGGGGTTGTCGCCCGGAGCTCGGCAAGAGCGAGTGGTGCGGCTCCTGGCGGCTGTACTGGCCTGACGGCAGACCGATGCGGCACGATGAGTGCCCCATGGCCGTGGCGCTGAAGGAAGGACGCCCGATCCGTGGCGCGGAGGCGGTTGCCGAGCGGCCGGACGGCAAACGCGTCCCGTTCCTTGCGTATCCGACGCCGCTGCGGGACCGGTCCGGCGCGCTGACCGGCGCGGTGAATACGTTGATTGACATTACCGAGCGCAAGCGCTCCGAGGAGTTCGAGAAGCGGCGCGCCTCCATCGTCGAGTTTTCTGATGACGCCATCGTAAGTAAAGACCTCGATGGTATCGTTAAAACCTGGAACCTGGGAGCAGAGCGGCTCTTCGGCTATATGGCAGAAGAAGTTATCGGCAAGTCAATCACGCTCTTGATTCCAATGGATCGCCGCGACGAGGAGTCCGATATACTTTCGCGCCTCCGGCGCGGTGAGCGCATCGATCACTATGAAACCGTTCGCCGGCGGAAAGACGGGAGTTTGGTCGAGGTTTCGCTGACTGTGTCACCCCTTAGGAATGCTGAAGGCAGGATCATTGGCGCAGCAAAAATCGCCCGGGATATCACCGCGCGGCGGCGAGCTCAGCTATCCGAGCAGCGGTCCGCCTCAATCGTCGAATCCTCTCATGACTCCATTGTGAGTGAAGACCTCGATGGTATCATTAAAACCTGGAACCCGGGAGCAGAGCGGCTCTTCGGCTATACGGCAGAAGAAGTTATCGGCAAACCTATCACGCTCTTGTTTCCAATAGATCGCCACCACGAGGAATCCGAAATTCTTTCGCGCCTCCGGAGCGGGGAGCGCATTGATCACTATGAAACCGTTCGACGGCGCAAAGATGGAAGTTTGGTCGAGATTTCGCTGACCGTGTCGCCCATCAAGAATGCCGAGGGCATGGTCATCGGCGCATCAAAAACCGCCCGCGACATCACCGAGCGCAGGCGAGCTCAGGAACAACAGAATCTCCTCCTCAGAGAGATGAGCCATCGTGTCAAGAACCTTTTCACCGTTGCGAGTGGCCTGGTGACCCTGAGTGCGCGTTCCGCCCGCACGCCGGCGGAAATGGCCGAGGCGGTCCGGGAAAGGCTGGGTGCGCTCGCGCGCGCCCACGGGCTCACGCGACCAGGCCTGATGAACGGGGGCGAAAAACCCGGCCAGGACACGACTTTGCACGCTCTCGTCCAAACGATTTTCGCTCCCTATGTGGATCCGGAGCGCGTCAAAGACCACGGGTTCTTCATCATCACCGGGCCTTGTCTGCCGATCGGCGGGAACGCCGTCACGAGCATTGCTCTTGTTGTGCACGAGCTCGCGACGAACGCGGCCAAGTATGGGGCTCTATCGTCTCCTGGAGGCTACATTCACATCGACTGGTCCGTGAAGAAGGACGAACTTCTGCTGACCTGGAAAGAGCATGGCGGCCCATCCCTCGACGGGCCGGCGGAACATGAAGGGTTCGGAAGTTCGCTCGTCCGCCGGATCGTGACAGGTCAGTTCGGCGGTCAGCTTTCCTATGACTGGAAACCCAAAGGCTTGATTATCCGCCTCTCGGTGCCCGTGGAACGTCTTACGACGTGAGATGAGCTCGACAAGACGGCTCATGCGAGCGCATTGAACGTGGCGATCGCGGTCATGAATCCGGATCAGGAAAAGAATACCGGTCAGCTATAAGCCATTCGTAGATTGAGGGTGCCTTCCCGCCCGATTGAATCGTAGGTCTCGTCGAGCCATTGCTTGGCTGCCTCCCGCCCGAATCCATGCAATTTGCTGATGAAGGACCAGGAGGCATCGAGTTTCGAGGACGCAGGGAATGGTGCGAGAAGGCTGCCGCCGCCGATTCTATGCACGAAAGGCCGCATATAGCCGTCGCGCGACAGGTTCCCCGAATCGATGAGCCGGTTGACGAAATCGATCGCCCGCAGCTCGCCCAACAGCGCGCCGTTGAAAGTAACTTCGTTCAGGCGATCTTGAATTTCGTGCGCGGACCGCGGCACCTCGTCCCGCTCGATCGGGTTGATTTGGATTATAACAATGTCAGGACAAGCTGTCTTATAGAACAACGGGAACAGCGCGGGATTGCCCATGTAGCCGCCGTCCCAATAAGACACCCCGCCGATTTCCACCGCCTGAAACAAATAGGGCAGGCACGCCGAGGCCATGACATGGTCGGCGGCAAGTTCCGGGCCTTCGAAAATCTTGATCCTGCCGGTTTGGACATTGGTTGCCACGATAAATAATTTGAGCTCGGTCAAGGCCCGCACCTTGGCGAAATCGACCATCTTTTCGAGATGATCGCGCAAGGGATTGATGTTGAGCGGATTGAAGTCGTAAGGGCTTGCATAATGGGTGAGAAAATCGGTCCACCATTGCGTGGCCATCGACTGCAACGGCGAGCTAAAAAACGTGTGAAGGAACTTTCGCTCGACGGGGGAAAACGCGCCGGCATCGCTGATCGATCGCCAGAATTTGGCGAGGCACTTGCGCGCGCCCGCGCGGCCGCCTTCGAGATATCCGTCGGCCAGCGCCACGGCATTCATCGCGCCGGCGCTCGTCCCGGTGATCGCCTCGATGTCGAGTCTTCCGTCTTCGAGCAGATAGTCGAGCACGCCCCAGGTGAACGCGCCATGCGAGCCGCCGCCCTGCAGGGCGAGGCTGATTTTCTTCTGGCCCGTCCAATCGACCGGATCATTCGCGTCCGCCATGCCAACCTCTCAGCAAGACTCACTCGGCGGTCCAGCCGCCGTCGATCGAATAATTGGCGCCCGTGATCTGTGCCGCCGCATCGGAACAGAGAAAGACGAAGAGCGAGGCGACCTCATCGGCGGTCACGAATTGCTTGGTCGGCTGGGCGAGCAAGATCACATCGTGGATGACCTGTTCGCGCGTCATGTTGCGTGCCGCCATCGTATCGGGGATCTGCTTTTCGACGAGCGGCGTCCAGACGTAGCCCGGCGAGACACAGTTGACCGTGACGCCGAAGGTCGCGAGTTCAAGCGCCGCCGCCTTGGTCAAACCGGCAAGGCCATGTT
Source organism: Methylocella sp. (assembly GCA_036513565.1). Lineage (GTDB taxonomy): Bacteria > Pseudomonadota > Alphaproteobacteria > Rhizobiales > Beijerinckiaceae > Methylocapsa. The sequence continues at coordinate 5,256 of DATBYR010000214.1, forward strand.
TGGCCGTCACATACGCGGATTTAAATGGCGAAGCGACGAGCGAATGGGCCGAGGCGGTGCTGAGAATGCGCCCCCATTTGCGCGCCTTCATGCCGGGGATCGCGGCGGCCATTGCATGGAACGCGGCGGAGAGATTGATGGCAATGATCATGTCCCAGTTTTCGCGCGGAAATTCCTCGATCGGCGCGACATGCTGAACCCCGGCGTTGTTGACGAGAATATCGACCGTGCCGAGCTTCGCCTCGGCTTCCTTCACCATACCGTGAATTTCGTCCGGCTTTGTCATGTCGGCGCCTGAATAAATCGCCGTGACGCCGAACTCCTTCGCCATGCCCGCCCGCTCGGCTTCGATTGCCGCGGCATCCCCCATGCCGTTGATCATCACGTTGGCGCCTTCCTTGGCGAGCGCGCGGGCGATGGCAAGACCAATGCCGCTGGTTGAGCCGGTCACGATGGCATTGCGCGTTTTAAGGGTCATGTGTCCTCCAGGTGGCCCGCAAGAAAGTGGACCGGGCGAATTGCTGCATCGCAATGCTACAACGGCGCGGCGGAAAGATGAAACCAAACCGGAATTTGGTGCTTAAAGATCGCTTTCTCCGCCCAATTGGGATATGATAGTGTGTAAATGTCTGGATTTGATTTGACTGACACTGTCCGCTGAAATCGCAGCATGCCATTCATCTCTCGGCGACGAGTGTGGCGAGCGGTCCGCTCTTGTCAATGATCGCTTTGCGACCGCCTCCGGCGGCAGCCTGAAGGGCCGTCATTGACAAGAGTGGATCCGCCTCGCCGATAATCTCCGCCGTCGGATGAGTGGTGAGATCTGACATTGTCCGAAGGATCAAATCCAGACTTTTACAGATAGTGACATGAATGTTTCACGTGAAAGGCGCCGGGAAAAGCTTCCCGAGCCGGGTGAGCTGGAGGTTCCTGGCGGCAAGGGCGCGCTCGCCACCGCGCTTGCGCTCTGCCGCCGGAACAAAATAAGCCTGACCCCCGGAAGACGGCGTATTCTCGAAATTCTTGCTTGCGAAGGCCGCCCGCTCGGCGCCTATGAGATGATCGACAGGGTGGCGCAAGTGACCGGCAAGCGTCCGGCGCCCATTTCGATCTACCGGGCGCTCGATTTCCTGCTTGAAAACAGCCTCATCCATAGGCTTGCGTCGCGCAATGCCTATCTCGCCTGCGGCCACGGTCACGCCGCCCGGGAGCCGATCGTCTTCCTGATTTGCGAGGTTTGTGGCGAAGTCGTCGAGGCGACCTCGGCGGCCATGCGCGGCGCTCTCGGAGAGCTTGCGGCGGATGCCAAATTCTCGCCCCGCGCGCAGGTCATGGAAGTGGCTGGCCGCTGCCGGGCGTGCGCCGCGGCGTAGGGGATGGGATCGAGTGGGGGAGGACCGGACTCAGCAGCAGGTCCTGAAAAGGGCGCAAAATTTCGATGGAGTGACGCTCCAATTACTGATTGCGACCTATTCCTCGTAAACGAAATTAATCCCTCGCTGAATGTTCTAGCTTTCGGCCAACCGGAGGGTCCGCAAATGACAGAGCCCACCCGGGGGCTTCGTTAAGTCACGGCCGCGGCATGAGGCAGCAGACCGATGCGCTTTGTCTTTAAGGTTTTCTACGATGCCTTCATGCGCTTTTCGCAGGATGACGGTTGGGCCATTGCGAGCCATATCGCCCTATCGATCCTGACTTCGATGTTCCCGTTCCTGATCTTCGTGACCGCGCTCGCGGGCTTTTTTGGCTCGAAAAGCCTGGCCGATGAAGCGGCACACATTCTATTGCAGACCTGGCCGCAGCAGGTAGCGGCACCCATAGCGAACGAGATCCACAGTGTCCTGACGCAAACACGGAGCGATCTCCTCACGATAAGCGTCATTCTGGCGATCTATTTTTCGTCGAGCGGCGTCGAAGCAGTCCGGATCGGGCTCAACCGCGCCTACGACGTCCGGGACTCCCGGCCGTGGTGGCTGTTGCGGCTTGAATCCATCGCCTATATTTTCGTTGGCGCATGCGCGCTTCTGACGCTTGCTTTCCTCGTGGTTCTCGCGCCCTTGATCTGGGTGGCCGTGCTTCACTTCGCGCCTGGTCTTGAGCCGCTCAACCGCCTGATCACCTTCGGCCGCTTCGCGATCGCGAGTTTGGTGCTTCTGCTGGCGCTTTTCCTCGCGCATAAGTTTCTGCCAGCCGGGCGAAGATCGCTGCGCGACATCGCTCCCGGAATTTTGCTGACGTTCGGCATGTGGATCGCCGCGGGCATTGCCTTCGGGTCCTTCCTCGCCGAATTCGCGCGCAGTTATGTCACCACCTACGCGGGCCTCGCCTCGGTGATGATCGCGCTTGTGTTTCTCTACATGATTGCTTCGATTTTCATCTTCGGAGGTGAATTAAACGCGGCGATCCTGCGCGCGAAACGCAAAAGAAACGGAAATTTGAAGGTTGAACGAGTTATGCGCGGACGTTGGTGACGGCCGGATTGCGGGGGTTTTCGAAACCTCCGCGTCTCCATCCAAGGAAGCGATACGCCATGTCCCAGGATAATGTCATCAAACTGGCTCAGCCAGGTGAGTGTTGCGATACACTGACCGCCGAGGTGTTGGAATTTGGACAATCGCCTCGGGGACGAGCCAGGTCGCCGCGCCGCCGAGATCGATGTAGAGATATTCAACCTTAGCCGCGTTCAATGGTTGATCTGCCATATTGGAAGCCTAACCATCCGGATCTCAGTCGCTCGATGGCCCGCCGGTCTGGATGTGTGGGGATTGCCACGCCGGAAATCTAGGCCCGCTGGCGCACTCGGACGGTCGCGTCGAGACAAAAAGCGACCCCATCCTTGAAGTTCGTCGCGCAGAAATCCGCTTTCGTCTCCGCGCACAGCTCGCTCGCTTGTCCGGGACCACTCTGCCAGAAACCGGCTAAAATTTTGGCCTCGGGGAGGCGCCGGCGCAGACGCCGCACCGCTAAACGGGCTCCCGCCGTGCTCAAATCGGCATCGAGGTATGAGAGGCACACGAGCTGCGCGCCATCGGTCGAGAGGCGCGAGATCCGGCCGGCGGTCAGCGCTCCGGCGGGCTCGACCGCCGCCCTCATGGCGTGCATTTCAAGAATCTGCGCAAATAGCGCTGCGGCCGCTTCGTCGAGCAAACTGCGGCCACCGATACACAAAACCGGTTTTCGGCTTTCGCGCCCCGGCGCGAGGCCAGCACGCCGTGTGGTGGGCGGTGCTATCTCGCCGCTTGCCGGTTCGTTCGGAGGCGAGCCGGCTGACTTCAGCACGGCATCGGCCGCCGCCGCCTCGGGCGCCGGGGCCGATGCGACGGGCTCATCTACATCATCGGAGAGGTCCTCGATGACTTCGTCGATCGTTTCCTTGATCCGCCTTAGTCGCGGCTCATCGAGCACGCCGCGGCGGTGATCCACCTGCGCCATCAGCAAAGCCTGAAGCGCCACCTCGTCGTAATAGTCGATGAGCGAATTGGTTTTCAAGAATTGTTCGGCCTGGTCGACGACTTCCGAGGCGTCGCCGGCCAGCATGCGCTGATAGAAGTTTTCGACCGGAGTAAGAGGCGGCGCGTCGCCGAACATGACATCGAGAAAAGCCAGCCGCTCCACGTGCCGTCCGAGCACGACAAGACAGACCGTGAGCGGGGTCGACAACACAAGACCGACAGTGCCCCACAACCACCACCAGAATGTTGCCGAGATCACGACGGCGATCGGCGAGGTCCCCGTATTGTGGCCGTAGAGCCAAGGTTCGATCACCTGCCCGATGATGGATTCGACGAAAAAAAACAAGGCCAAGGTTCCGAGCGCCACGCCCCAGCCCGGATCGATCGCCACCGCCAGGGCCGTGGGAAAACCGGCGGCGATCAACGGGCCGAAGTAGGGGACGAACCGCAGCAAGAACGCGACGACGCCCCAAAGGATCGGGCTCGGAAGGCCGATAAAATAGAGGCCAACGGCGACGATGACGCCGAAGCAAACGTTCACAAGGGTCTGAACCAAAAAGAACCGGCTGAGCCGTCCCGCCGCGTCATTCATCGCCAAGGTCGTGCGGTGCAAATCGCTCGATCCGGCAAGTCTGATGAAGCGGTTCCGCAGATCCTCGCGTTGCAAAAGAATGAAGATGACAAAGATGACGACGATGAAAGTTGTCTCCAGAGAGGAAAGCGCGGTTCCGGCGATTGTCTCCACGATGGCGAAAGGCCCCCACGCCGGCTCATGAACCTCGGCCGGGACTGGCAGCTGGCTTTCCTGGCCCTTGGTCAGTTTGTTCCTTGGTTGGTCTGAAGGCGCGGGCGCGCTCGACGGTGCCGGTGGATGCGGATTGATTTCGCCGAGGTTTTTCAGCGCAGCCGAAACTTTTGCAAAGAGGACGTTATCGGCGGCGGCATCGCGCAACTTGACAATTTTAGCATTGACCGTCGCCTGATATTTCGGCAGATCAACAGCCAGTTCGGAAACCTGCCGGGTCAAAACGGCGCTGACCAGAAATGCGATGACCAGCGCCGCAAGGGCAACGGTCAAGACGGATGGGACACGACCCAAACCCCAGCGCCGCAGTAGGAGAACTGGCGGCGACAAGACAAAACTCACCACAATTGCGATCGCGATCGGAATGAATATTTCGCGCCCGACATAAAGCGTCGTCACGACTAGTACGACCACAAAAAGAGTGGCAAGCATTTCGAGTATGCGTGCTTGATCGGGCGCCGGCCGGGGACGAGCGGGCCGACTTCCGAGAAAATCGCTCATGAGGCAAACTCCGTCCGCACAGCCGCTGCACCCCTCTTGTCCGCCAAAGGGAGAGGCAGCTGTAACGGTATACTGACGGCGTGCAATCGAAGCCGAGAGGGGCGTATGACGAGGTGGTTCACACCGAAGGCATAGTTATTTGCCACGAAATATTGCGCCTTGGATGACCATGCGCACAATTACCGTTGAAGGAAATCTATAAGGACGAAGACGCGGATAGCTAAAGCGACCCCACCACCCCGACACATACTATTGCTCACATGTTTGCTCCTGTCAGAGGCGATTCTCAATCGTTCAGCTCTTCAAATCCTCTGGCAGCTTGCCGCCGTTAGCTGCAAGTTTCACCATGATTTGTTTGTGAAGCCAGATGTTCATCGAGGCGGAATTGCTGGTATCGCCATCGTAGTGAAGCTCATTTGCGAGTTCTTTGCGCGCAGCGAGACCGCTGTCTAGGGACAAGAGCTTCATCAGATCGACGATGGAGTGTCTCCAATCGAGCTTCTCGGTTGTTTTGTCACTCAAGTCGTCGAGCACTGCGGCGACATCCACTGATGGCCCCGGCGGCGCCGACGATGAAGTCGGAGCAGGAGCGGATGGCGCTGCGTTCGTCGTCCCGCTAGCTTGAGCAGAGGGCGCAGCCGGAGCAGCAGCGGCGGGCGAGGCCGGCGCCTTGCCCAACACTTTCGCCATGATCGTCCCTAAGATGCTCATCGCATGCTCCTATATTCTACGCGGTTGCCCAACATATCGACGATTTCTCGCTCATCCAATTTCCGCTATTGCCGCTGCCCTCCACCACGCTGTTCGTAGCCAGAGCGGCCCTCGTTCCCATTTTCGCGATCGTAGGCCTTCCGCCGGTGCATGCCATAGGCACATCCAGCGGCCGCTCCAACTCCGCCATGCCCCAGGAAGTGACCAGCTATGCCGCCGACAATCGCACCTTTAATGCAGCCGCCTGCCTTTGCATCACCTGGGAAAGCCAATGTCATGGCGGCAACACAGAAGAGGCCCGGAATCAAAAACGCTTTTTTCATGAATTCCTCCTTGTTCAGGCTTTGTAACCGTTGAGGTGCCCCGTTGGTTCCTGCTCGGTGGCACGTTTTCATTTTTGGCCGTGGGTCACCCTACCCGAACCACTTTCCATATGAGGTCGGGCCCTCCTCGCGAGGTTATTTGGGCGGTGCTCTGATCACTGGGACGCGACCCGATTCAGCGGCTCTTCGCGACGCCGCAAACCCTGTGTTAAGCCTAATTAAAGCTGAATCCCCGCGCGCCGCGAATTGGCCTTCGACGCGGCAAACATAGCTGGCCTTCGGATCCTGCTTCTCGCAAGTCCCCTTCGACCGGCCTCGGGCATACAAGGCGCGTCACGGTCCAAATGCCGGTTTTTAGAGATAAAACGCTCCCCTTCGGCGAGAAGCTGGCGGCGTCCGAATGCTTCGACTGGGCCCGACGCAACCTGCCCTGACTGGCTGCCAGCAACGAGGGCGAGATCGATCACGGCTTAACAACTCGGACACCTGAAATAGGAACGCCCATCCAGGCGCCGAGAGTGCGATCGAGTCGCTAATAGCACAATATACACCGGACATTCCCAGCGGTTGCGCTGCCGTTCCACTTCCCCCAGGGCCATCATCACTAATCGAATTGACAACAGAAAATGGTGGGCGCGACAGGGATCGAACCTGTGACCCCTACGATGTCAACGTAGT
>DATBYR010000215.1:0-7106 GCA_036513565.1 Methylocella sp.
TCGCCAATTGCTTGAGAATCGCAAACATCAGCTCTTGCTTGCGCATGATCGAAGCGTTCTCGACTTCATGTTTCTCCGCGAAGGCGAGCAGTTCGGTCGGCGACTTGAGCTTCAAGTCCTGCAGTTTGATTTCCTGCATTAAGATGAAGTCCTTGGAAGGGTGGCGCGGATCTGGCCGCGCGGAAAAGGGGGGCGATTGGCGACCTGGTCTTGCAATGACCGGTGCTGACGCTCTTAAACGACGCGCGCGAGCAGCGCCAAAATATGTTAGTTCATCCGAGGGGGGTCCGTATAATTAGATCGATTTGAAGGCTTTGACAAGCAAAATGATTTTAGGTCGTGCGTCAGTTTGATGTCTCGGTCCTATCGATCATGGCCGCGATGTCCGCGACTGACCAAAGCTTATCGGTTATGCAGCCGCCATCGCGGGGCTGATGCGAAGCGCCTTTTGAATGCGCGCGAAATTGTCGTGCATGGAGTGCAACGCGACGGAAAGCGCGTGCTTCTCGATCTTGTTGGAAAAGGCGTTCGTCAGCCTAATGAACCCTCGGATGCTCATTCGTATCAAGAGGGTCTGGCGTTCGACAAATGACGTGCTGATATAGTGCGGGTCCGCGGATCCTTCAATCGGCATCTTGGGCGCTTGACCATTCCCTATTGTGACCGATCGACGCGCCAATTGCAAGACGTCAATGGGGCGCGCCGTCAAATTGATGCATTACCACCTATCGGACGCATATTCTTTTTCGGATCCCGAAAAAACGAAGCCTTCCGCTTGCCGCTGGCCAAAAAGGTGAGTAACCCCTCAACCACACTCCCCCGCCAATTTGACGGCGCATTACCCTCCTTGTCCTGAAGCCCATGACCAAACTTAACCGCCGCACGCTGGTCAAATATCTCGTTCTCTCGGGCGCTCTACCATCAACTTTTCGGTCCGCGCCGGCCCAAACTGCAAAGCCGCCGCAGGCGCCGCCGAAATTCGACTTCGACGATGTCGTGCGCCGCGCCCGCGACCTGGCCACGGCGGATTTCGACACCGCCTTGCCGGCGCTTCCCGAAGCGCTGAACAAACTTGACTTCAATGCCTGGCGCGACATCAGATTTCGCCCGGACAAAGCTTTTCTCGCCGGCAACGGGAGCCAGTTCCGGCTGCAATTGTTCCATCTCGGACATCTCTACCGGCGTCCGGTGACCATCAACACGCTCCGCGACGGCATTCCAACACCCATTCCCTATGCCGCCAATCTTTTTGATTACGGCCGCACCAAGATCGACAAACCCCTTCCGGTCAATCTCGGCTTCGCCGGTTTTCGTCTGCATTACCCCTTGAACAGTCCCAAGGTCTTCGACGAGGTGATCGCCTTTTTGGGCGCCAACTATTTTCGCTTTCTCGGCCGCGACCAGCGCTACGGAGTGTCGGCGCGCGCGCTCGCGATCGAGGCGGGCACCCCCGCCGAGGAATTTCCCTTTTTTCGCGAATTCTGGATCGAGACACCTGAGCCAAACGCCGAACAAGTGACGATCTATGCGCTGCTCGACAGCCCGCCGGCGACCGGCGCCTATCGTTTCGAGCTCTATCCCGGAATCGACGCCGCCATCGAAATCTCGGTGGCGCTCTTTCCACGCAAGCCGAATGTCAAATTCGGTCTGGCGCCCCTCACTTCGATGTTCTTCATTGGCGAGGACGACTATCGTTTCAACAACGACTTTCGTCCCGAGCTGCATGATTCGGATGGGCTCCTGATTCATTCGGGAACCGGCGAATGGATCTGGCGCCCCTTGCGCAACCCGGCAAAGCCGGCGGTCTCCGACTTTCTCGACCGCGATCTCCGGGGTTTTGGCCTGTTGCAACGGGACCGCGACTTTGACCATTATCAGGACCTCGATCTCGCCTATGAGATGCGGCCGAGCTATTTCGTCGAGCCGCGGGAGAGCTGGGGCGAAGGCCGGGTCGAGCTCGTCGAACTTCCGACCGAGCGTGAGACCAGTGACAATATCGTCGCCTCGTTCGTGCCCAAGGATGCGCCGGAGCCAGGAAAACCTTTCAGCTATGCCTACCGCGTCGTTGCCAGTCTCAATCCGATCCAGCTCTCACCCAATGGGCGGACGTTGAACACCTATCAGACGACGGCCGCCGCGCTCGGCTTAGACGAACCGCCGGTGCCCGGTTCGCGCCGGTTCATTATCGATTTCACCGGCGGCGACCTCGCCTATTACGCCGCTGATCCGCAATTGGTCGAAGTCGTTCCATCGACGAGCGAGGGCAAAATCGTGCGCTCGCTCATCGTTCCGAACGTCCATACCAAAGGGTTTCGCGCGGTCATTGACGTGCAGCTCGATCCCGGCCAATCGGCGGATTTGCGCGCCTTCCTGCGGACCAGCAGGCGGGCGCTCACTGAGACCTGGACCTTTCCGTGGCGCGCCGAGTAAGTGTCGCGGCCCGTATGGCCCGCCCCGTTTGCAAGCGATTTCGCGATCTGGTTTGGTCGGTCCGCGACAACGTATCCGGTCTCAGGACCATAGGGCGTGGCCAAGATTGAGATTCGCGCGTCCCGGTCCTCATGAATTTCACGGCGTCAAAGCGCCACATTTGGGACTTGGTTTCCAGGACGCCGGCCGGCGGTCAGGCCATCTCGTTTTCACCGCCAGCAAACATTGTTGGCTTTTGCGTTTCGCAAACGCTCCGCCTATTCCGTCATGTAAGCGCCATCGCGCTTCGATTGAATGTTTCCTTGCCCCGCAACACGGCCCGAGGCGAACTTGTTGGCCAAGGCGACGACAGCGGCGTTCTTGTGCCCGCGCGGAGTAAGCGCGCGCAACCATCCGCGAGCGGCGCCTGGCTCCTGGAAAGCGTCGCCTGAAGTGCTTCAATCGACCGAAGGCGAATTCACGACCCATGACCTACGCCGCACGGTGGCGACCATGGTTGCCGAGATGGGCATTGCACTCGAACTCGTGTCGCGGTGGTCGGACACGAGGCGGCGGGCAGAAAGACGCGGAACCCTCGTCCGGCATTACGTGCCCACCGATTTGGTGGAGCGGAAAAAGACCGTCTTGGAAGCGTGGCGCTACCGGCTCCGCGAAATCATCGACGGGCAAAATGCGCGTGGGAATGTCACGCGGCTAGTGGTCTGATTCGTTCGGGCGATTCCCAAATCGGCCGAAGGTGCCGTCGCAATTTGTGTTGGAATTGAGTTTAGCGCGATCTCCAGAGTGACGACGTTACCGTATCATGCGGCGAGGTCAATAATCTGATCGGAAGGCTGCTCGGCGAGGCTTTGCCAACCGTCCACCTTGCTCAGCTAGTTTGGGAAGAACCGTCAGTTTCCTGACGAACTGGAGGACGAGTGCTCAGTGACGGCGACCGGCTTGCCGTCGTCGTTCGTAGCGAATAGCGCGGTTAGTTTCGCTATGTCAGTATGAGGCCGAGCATAACTTTCTCGCCGGTGCGGATAAGCTGGATACTCTGCCGAACGCGGCACGACAGATCATCACGCTGCCCGACAATGCTCAGCGGCACCGCGAGCTTTAAGAGCACGTTGGGGGGCATGCGCGGGTGATGACCTCCTTCCTCGGCCGCCAAAAAAGCCTTCTGCACTGGTTAGGGTTAGGCTGGCGCGCTGTATGGCCGCGCCAAACGCCCTCTCGATCTTCTGCCGGCTCAGCGCGTCGACCTTCAGCCCCCGCTGATTGAGCAGTTCTTCCACCTTCTCGCGGCAGAATGCTTCCATCGTGATCAGGTCGAAGTACCCGTCCTCGTCCATGCGCTGGTTTTGCTCGGCAAAAGGCAGATCCGTATACTTCGAGGCGTCGTGATAATGCCAGAGCTCGCCGAAATGCTCCGATTTCCAGATTTTCTGATCGCTGGAATTATCGCGATGCGCGTTGACCCACCACTCGTAGGCCGGGGCGACGAGTTCGTGGGCCTCACGCTCGCTAAGCGCCCTCGGCCCCGACCGTAAATTGGCCCAGCGCTCTCCGAGTTCGGCAAGCTCCCGCGCATGAACCCGCTTGGCTTCATTGGGATCGCGGGTGCCGAGGCTCTGCTTCTCCTCTCGCTTTCCGAGAAGGGGACGTAGATCGTCCGGGATCGGCTTGCGGAGCCAGAAAATGCCGGTCTTGGGATGCTTCCAGGGGCGTGCCATCGCGAGGGCCATGTGTACCACCGTTGTGTACCACTCCGGCGGCCAGAACCCTTTGATCTTACCCAATTTATTGGAATCTCAAACGTTTTGAGACTGGTTGGTGCCCAGGGGCGGAATCGAACCACCGACACTGCGATTTTCAGTCGCATGCTCTACCAACTGAGCTACCTGGGCGCCGCCGGAAATTCGCGAGGTCCCGGCGCAGCGGGGTTATAGCAGCGGGGTTATAGAGGTGCGGTGCTCCGATTGTCCAGCGGCGGTTGCGGCGAACCAGGGCTCCGAACTCAAAGTTAACGACTGTTAACGGATGGCAATTTGCGTGCTTCAAAGAGAGCTGGCTTGGCAAATTTGCACAGGACGATAAGGGGATTTTCGGCCTGAAGGCGGCGAGGGTTCGCGGTTGCGCCTTTGCAAGCGAAGCGTTTTTCGCTCGGCGATCGAGGCCCGGCGGCGGCTCAATTGGCCAACAAGGTAAAACTTGCACTTTTCGGAACATCGAAACCTAACCGCCGTGTGACACATTTGCGAGGAGAACCGGGAGAAGCGCCGGGATGCTGGCCGCTCGTCCGATCCTTGTCTAAACAGTTTCCTGAATCGGGCGGTTGGCGGGCGCCAACTACGATCCGAACCGAGCAAGGTTGAGCGATGCTGCGCGTATATGCTTGCGTTACCGAACAACATGATCTCCGACTCGTCTTCCTCGCCGCATTGATTTGCATTGCCACTTGCTCGATATCCATGAATCTTTACGTTCGCGCCAATGCCGCGGAGAAGGACTTGGCCCGTTCATGGCTGTTCGGGGCGGCCTCGGTCTTCGGCGCGGGCGTATGGGCAACCCATTTCATTGCCGAGTTGGCCTTTGCGCCGGGTTTTCCCATAGGCTACGATGCAGGTCTGACCGCAATTTCATTTCTGGCCGCGATAGGGGCCGCCTGGCTCGGGATGTCTGTCGCGCACCGGTTCGCGGCTCCCATGCTGGGCGGCGCCATGATCGGGGCGGGCATCGCCACGATGCACTATATAGGGATGGCCGCGTTGCGGGCGCCCGCCCAACTGCACTGGGACGCCAGCTATGTCCTGGTGTCGATCGCCATTGCGATGACCTTCGCCGCCGCCGCGATGCGTGTCTCGTTATGGGGGACGGCCTCGGGGGGCCGCGTCCTGGCCGTGGGGCTGCTCGTCCTGGCGATTGTCGGACTTCATTTCACCGCCATGGCGGCGGTCACTCTTGTGCCCGATCCGCTTGTCGCGGTGCCCGGCCATGCCATCGCTCCAAACGTCCTCGCCATCGCGATCGCTACGGTGATGGCTCTCATCGCCGCGCTCGGCCTGCTGGGCGGCGTGGATAATTATTTGGCGGAGCGGCTCCGGCGCAGCGCGGACCATTTGGCGCGCGCTCAGCGGATCGCCCATACCGGCAGCATCGAACAGGATTTGCGGACTGGCGCCATCGAATGGTCCGGCGAAACCTACCGGATCTTCGGTCTCGATCCGAATCTGCCGGCGCCCGTGGGGGAAGCTTTCCTCGCTCTCTTTCATCCCGACGATCGCGCCGCGTGTGAAACCCGGTGGCTCGCTCGCCAAGCCGCCGCCGCGGGCCAGCTTTCTGACATGCCGCGCGTTTCCCAAAGGTTTCGCATCGTCCAGCCTGGGGGCGCGGTTAGACGGATTCACAAGGAATCCGAATTGGTTTTGGATCAACATGGTGTGGCGGTCCGCTGGATCGGGACATACAGGGACGTGACCGAGGCTTACGAGGCGGAAGAATCATTCAAATTGGTCTTCGAGAACAATCCGGTTCCGATGTGGCTCTTCGATTACGAAACCCTGAAATTCCTGGCGGTGAACGACGCGGCCGTCATTCATTACGGTTATGACAGAGGGTCGTTCTTGAAGTTGACCTTGCTCGACATAGTGCCGCAACGCGACCGGGACGCAATCGAGCAAGCGATTCGAAACAATCCCGGTGCGGGCGGAAGTCCCAGCCACCTTTGGCAACATGTCAAGGCGGATGGGACGGAAATCGACGTCCTCACTTATTGGCGCGACACCATGTTTTGCGACCGGCCCGCGCAGCTTGTGGCGATCATGGACGTGACGGCGAAGCGCCAGGCCGAGGCGCGCATCGCCCATATGGCGCATCACGATGCGCTGACCGATTTGCCAAACCGGGTGTTGTTTCACGAGCGCCTGGATGAAGTCCTGCTGCGCGTGCGCCGGGATCGGGACAAGTTCGCCGTTCTTTATCTCGATCTCGATCAATTCAAGAACGTCAACGATAGCTTGGGGCACGCCGCCGGCGACAAGCTTTTGGTGGCGGCGGCGGAGCGTCTGCGCACTTGCGTGCGCCCCTCCGACATGGTCGCCCGCTTTGGCGGCGACGAATTCGCGGTCCTGCAAATAGGGCTCGCCGGACCGCATGAGGCGAGCGCCTTGGCCGAACGCATCGTGACGCTCCTGAGCGAGCCCTACGATATCGAAGCTCAACAGGTGGTGATCGGAGCCAGCGCCGGCATCGCGCTTGCGCCAGCCGATGGCGAGACCGCCGATCAACTTCTGGCGAACGCCGACATGGCGCTCTACCGGGCCAAGGAGGACGGCCGACGCACCTTCTGCTTCTTCCAGCCCGGCATGGGCGCCAGCCTTCGAGCCCACCACTCGCTGGAACGCGATTTGCGCAAGGCGCTCGGGGCGAGCGAATTCGAAGTCTATTATCAGCCTCTCGTCACGCTTGAGACCAGCGTCATTTCCGGCTTCGAGGCGCTGCTTCGCTGGCACCATCCGCAGCGCGGCATGGTGGCTCCGGCGGAGTTCATTCCGCTCGCCGAGGAGACCGGCTTGATTGTCCCCATCGGCGAATGGGTGCTGCGTCAAGCCTGCGCCGAGGCGGCGGCATGGCCGGACGATTTGAAAGTCGCGGTGAATCTTTCGCCGGTTCAGTTCAAGAAAGACAACTTGCCT
>DATBYR010000216.1:0-9805 GCA_036513565.1 Methylocella sp.
ACCGGATTTCGCCATTGCCGCCTTCAAGGGCCAAAAACAGACCCTGCGCCACTGGAACCAGCAATTGCGCCAGCCTATTCTGCTCGGCGATGGCCGGATGATCGTTTCGGTCTCGCCGCAGGAAGGTTTTCTGCATCAAACCTCGGAACTCGATACGCTAGGTTTTGACGAACCGGAAACGAAATGCAAATTGCAATAAGCCTTCGCGAGAGATCAAAGGTCAACCCTCTTGCTAGCTCTGTCTTCGCGCTCAATGCGCTTGTTTTTGTCATGGCCTCTCCGGCCGCGGCGTTCACCGCCTATGTCTCGAATGAAAAAGGCAATTCCATCACGATTATCGACACGGGCAAAATGGAGGTCACAAAGACCGTGAAGGTCGGCCATCGCCCACGCGGGATTGCCTTGAGTCAGGACGGCAGCGAACTCTTCATCTGCGCCGGCGACGACGATTTGATCCAAATTCTAGATACAAAGAAACTCTCGATCACTGGCACTTTGCCGTCGGGTCCCGACCCCGAGCTTCTGATCCGGAGCCCCGACGGCAAGCTCCTTTATCTCTCGAACGAGAACGACAACATGGTAACCGCGATCGACGTCGCGACACGCAAAACCGTCGCGGAAATTCCGGTCGGCGTCGAACCGGAAGGAATGGAGCTTAGCCCCGACGGCAAAGTGCTCGTCAATACGTCGGAAACGACGAACATGGCGCATCTGATCGACACGCAAACGCGCAAGATTTTCGCCAATGTCCTCGTCGATGCCAGGCCGCGCGCCGCCCAATATACGCCGGACGGGTCGGAATTGTGGGTGTCTTCCGAAGTCGGCGGCACTGTCAGCGTGATCGACGCCACCAATCCCAAGGTCAAACAGAAGATCGCCTTCGCGGTCCCCGGGCTCTCGAAGGAAGCGATTCAGCCGGTCGGGATGAGGTTCACCCCGGATGGCAAGAAGGCGTTCGTGGCGCTTGGTCCGGCGAATCGCGTCGCCGTCATCGACACCGCAACGAAAAAGGTCGAGAAATATCTGCTCGTCGGCCAGCGTGTCTGGCAATTGGCGTTGACCCCTGATGGCAAATATCTTTACACGACCAACGGAGTTTCGAACGACGTCTCGATCATCGACGTGGCTAGCCTCAAGGTTCTGAAATCAATCCCGGTTGGCTCTTTTCCCTGGGGCGTGGCGATTGCGCGCCAATGAGTTTTCCCACGCCGAAACCGGAAGCCGCGAGCAATCGAAGCGTGCGGCCGCCCGCGGCACTGGAGGTCGCCGGCGCGAGCCATAGCTACGGCAAGCGCAAGGCTCTGGAGAATGCCGGCTTCAGCGTCGCCCAGGGCAGTTTCAGCGTCCTTCTCGGCCTCAACGGCGCCGGCAAGAGCACGCTGTTTTGCTTGATAACCCGCCTGTTCGCGACACAAAGAGGCACCATTCGAATTTTTGGCCTCGATGTGAACCGTGCCCCTGGCGAAGCGCTGCGCAGGCTCGGCGTCGTGTTCCAAGCGCGGACGCTCGATCTCGATCTGACGGTCATGCAAAACCTTTCATATCATGCGGCGCTGCACGGGATTTCCGGGCAAGAGACAAAGTCGCGCGCGGCCCTCGTTCTGGAAAAGGTCGCGATGGCCGGGCGCGCGCATGACAAGGCGCGCGACCTTTCCGGCGGCCAAATGCGCCGGGTGGAAATCGCCCGCGCGCTGCTGCATCGCCCGCGCATGTTGCTGCTTGACGAGCCGACCGCCGGCCTCGATATCAAGGCCCGCTCGGACATCCTCAAGCATGTGCGAGGCCTCGTCGCGCGCGAGGGCATTGGCGTGCTTTGGGCAACCCATCTGATCGACGAGATCGAGGCCGGCGACGATGTCGTCGTCCTGCATGAGGGCAAGATTCTCGATCACGGCAATGCCTCCGAAATCGCCGCCCGCGCGGGCGCGGCCGGTATAGGCCCCGCGTTCAACGCATTGACCAACGCCGCCGGTTTCGAGGGGGAGCCGAAATGAGTGGATCGTCCGCCTCTTCCCGTCCTGGCGCCCGGGGTCTCGGCCTAACCCAATATGCGATTTGCTTGAAAGGCATCGTCTGGCGCGAGGCTTTGCGGTATTGGCACCAGCGGGAACGCTTTGTTTCGGCGCTGGTCCGCCCGCTCGTGTGGCTATTCATCTTCGCGGCGGGTTTTCGCTCCGTGCTGGGCGTATCGATCATTCCGCCCTACGACACCTATGTGCTCTACGAGGTCTATATCACGCCAGGGCTCATCGCGATGATCGAGCTTTTCAGCGGCATGCAATCCTCGCTCTCCATGGTCTACGACCGCGAAATGGGAAACATGCGCACGCTGCTCGTGAGCCCGTTCCCGCGCTGGTTTCTTTTGACTTCCAAGCTCGCCGCCGGCACCGCCGTGTCGCTTGCCCAAGTCTATGCGTTTCTTCTCGTCGCTTATTTCTGGGAGATCGAGCCGCCTTCGCCTTGGGGCTATCTGACCGTGCTTCCGGCACTCGTTCTCGCCGGCCTCATGCTGGGCGCGCTCGGCATGCTCTTGTCCTCGCTGATCAAGCAATTGGAAAATTTCGCGGGGGTCATGAATTTCGTCATTTTCCCGATGTTTTTCGCGTCCTCGGCGCTCTATCCCTTGTGGCGAGTCAAAGAAGGCAGCCCCTGGCTCGCCACACTATGCGAGCTCAATCCATTCACCCATGCGGTCGAGCTGATCCGCTTCGCCTTATACGAAAGGATAAATTTCCTCGCCTTGGCGGTGGTGCTCGGGGCGACAATCGTCTTTCTCGGCGCGGCAATCGCCGCCTACGATCCCTCGCGCGGGATGATTTCGCGGCGCGAGGGACCATAGTTTGACGGAACTTATTTCTTCTTACCGTCGGCGCCGAACTGCGCGAGATAAGCGACAAGATTATCCCGGTCGTCTTCTTTTGGCAGCCCGGCGAAAATCATTTTCGTGCCGGGAATTTTGGCTTTCGGGCTGACGAGATATTCCTTGAGCGTCGCCTCGTCCCAGGTGATCCCGGAGTCTTTGTTCGCGGGAGAATAATTAAAACCAGGCACGGCGCCTGTCTTGCGCCCGATCACGCCGTTCAACTCGGGTCCGACGAAGTTCTTGGCGCCTTCGCCGATCTGGTGGCAGACCTTGCACTTTTGCGTGAAGACCGTTTCGCCTGCGGCAGGATCCCCCGCCAAAGCCCCCGCGGCGGAACCGGCCCAAGCGGCCGTGGCGACAAGGCAGACATATTTACGCTTCATATCCGGTTTCCTTCCCTATGAGTGCGAGGGGCATTCGCTAGTGGTCTCGCCCATGGCTCGCAACCATGGCCAACGGACGATCCTCATTATGGCTCGCGCAGCAAAACATGTATCCTGAAACAAGGGCAAATGACAACCCGGACTTCGCAGGAAGCCTCTCGCCGCGCCACGGCTCGGGGCTCGCCGATCGCTGGCGCGCGCTCCCTGGCTACCTTGGCCGGGCGGCACTTTACCTAATGCTGGCGGGCCTGTTCAATTGTGACGCCGAGGCCGCCGGAAAACTCCGTCTCGCGGTGCAAAAAACCGGAACCTTCGCCTGGGAACTCGCGATCATCAGCGAGCGTGGACTGGACAGGAAGGCCGGTCTCGACATAGAGGTTACCGAGCTCGCCTCGCCCGAAGCCGCGAAGATCGCCTTGATGGGTGGGGCGGCCGACATGATCCTCGGCGATTGGCTGTGGGTTGCGCGGCAAAGAAATCTAGGCCGCCGGCTTGTCTTCGCGCCCTATTCGACCGCGCTCGGAGCGGTCATGGTTCCGGCGGCCTCGCCCATCGCGGATCTCGCCGGCTTGAAAGGAAAAAAAATCGCGGTCGCGGGCGGTCCCCTGGACAAGAGCTGGCTATTGCTCCAGGCGCTCGCGCGCGAGTCGGATTTGGACCTCGCGTCGCAGGCGAACATTATTTATGGCGCGCCGGCTCTGCTCTATCAGAAGGCCGCCAATGGCGAGGCGGATGCTACCTTAAACTTTTGGAATTTCTGCGTGGCGCTCGGATCGCGCGGCTTCCGGCGGCTCATCGGCATGGGCGAAGTGGAACGCCGCCTCGGCGCCAAGGGTCCGGTCGCCATGGTCGGCTATGTCTTCGACGAAGAGTACGCGCGAACACATGCGGCCGCCCTCTCGCGGTTTTTCAAGATCGCTGCCGAGGCCAAAGATATTCTCGCCCATTCCAGTGCGGATTGGGAGAAGATCGCGCAGCAGATCGGGATCGCCAGGGAAGCAGAACTCGCCCTCTACCGGCAAACCTATATAGATGGCATCCCGCGCCGCCCGGTCGCCGAGGAAGCGGCCGACGCGCGCGCGCTTTATCGGATCCTTGCAAAAATCGGAGGCCCGGACCTTGCCGGCAACGCAACGGAACTCGACGAGGGAACATTCTACCAAAACACGGAAATGGTACCCCCGGAACACTAACGGCCTGCTTTTCAGACTGGCACCGCTGCTGTTGCTGATTCTCGTGTGGCAATTGGGTTCGAACTTCGCCTCGACCGGCACGCTGCCCGCGCCGCTCGCGGTTATGTCGGTTATTGGCGCCGAGGCGCGGTCCGGCGCCCTTTTCATCAACCTTGCGGCGACGCTTGCCCGGGTCGCGGCGTCTTTCGTGCTGGCGATGGCTCTCGGGACGGCGCTTGGCGTGGCCATGGGCCGCAACAAGTCGATCGACCGCCTGTGCGATCCCTTGCTTATCGTGCTCTTGAACCTGCCGGCGCTGGTCGTCATTGTGCTCGCTTATATCTGGGTTGGGCTGAACGAGACCGCGGCGATCGCGGCCGTGGTTCTCAATAAATTACCGAATACGGCGGTGACGCTGCGCGAAGGCACCCGCGCGCTCGACAAAGGCCTCGACGAAATGGCGCGCGTGTTCAACCTGCCGCTCGGCACGAAAGTAAGACATGTTGTCGTGCCGCAACTCGCGCCCTATCTCGCGGCGGCGATGCGGTCGGGTCTGTCTCTGGTGTGGAAGATCGTCCTCGTTGTCGAATTGCTCGGCCGCTCGAACGGCGTCGGCTTCGAGATCGGCATAGCTTTCCAGCTGTTCGACGTGACGCGGCTCTTGGCCTATGCGCTTCCCTTTGTCGGACTTATGCTGGCGATTGAAACTTTCGTTGTGCAACCGGTCGAGCGGCACGTCTCGCGTTGGCGGCCGCATGGAGCTTGACATTTCCATCGTACGCAAGGCGTTCCGGACCGCTTCGGGACAAACGCGTGTGGTCCTGCATGATGTGGCCTTCAGCTTGCGAAAGGGAGAAATCTGCGCCCTGCTGGGGCCGTCAGGCTGCGGCAAGACAACCTTGTTGCGAATCATATCGGGGCTCGACTCCGATTTCGAGGGCTGGGTCCGCTTGCCCTCGCGACACAGGATCGGCATGGTTTTCCAGGAGCCGAGGCTATTGCCATGGCGCAGCGTCGCGCAGAACCTGCGTCTCGTTGGATCGTCAAGCGAGAACGATTTCGCCGAGATCGTCGTGGCGCTGCGTCTTTCGAAGCATCTCGATCATTTTCCAGGGGAATTGTCGCTCGGTCTCGCCCGGCGTGTCGCTATCGCACGCGCGTTCGCGGTCAAGCCCGATCTTCTCCTCCTCGACGAGCCTTTCGTCTCGCTTGATGCAAGTCTAGCTGCCCGGCTGCGCGAAGAACTTTTGGCGCTCGTCCTGAAGCGCGCGGCGACCACCCTCATCGTCACCCATGACGTCGAGGAGGCGATCTCACTCGCAGACCGGATCATCGTTTTGTCGGCGGCGCCGGGACGCATCCTCGCCGACCGGACCATTGAGGCGCCGCGCGAGGCGCTGACGGAAGCCCGCGCGATCAAAATTAAAGAAGAGATCCAGTCGCTTATGGCAAACGCTTCTTCGTGAGCGGCGCCGCGAAGCGGAGGCGGCCGCGCCGGCTCTGGAATGTTAGCTGGAAAGTTTGGTCGCGATTGGATACGACATGATGGCGAGGACTTTTGAAACGGTGACGCCGTGAACGCGGGAATGAACGAGGCGAGGGAGGCCCTGGAACGCGTTTTCGGCTTTGCCGGGTTCCGTCCAGGCCAGCAGGAAATTCTCGAAGCCGTGCTCGCGGGGGAAAATATTCTCGCGGTCATGCCGACGGGATCGGGCAAGTCGCTATGCTATCAATTGCCCGCAATCGTGATCGCGGCGGTTTACAACCGGTACGATTATGGCGCCGAGAAGCGCGCGGCAATGCAGACCACCTACAAAATCGACGCCGCCCGGATCGACCCGCTGTTCGGCGAACTGCGATTGCTTGCCATCAAGCTCATCTGGACCGCCTTCGCGGCGACTGGCTGCGCTTTGGCCCACCGGGCGGCGGAAAATCGCATCTGGCGGCGGCGCTCGGCTTCGCCTTGATCGAGAACGGCTGGCGCATGTTTTTCACCAGGCTCACCGGCCTTATGAAGAACTCCAGTTCGCGCGACGCGAAGCCGCGATCGCCAAGTTCGACAAATATCGTGCTGATCTCGACGATCTTCGAAATGAACGTCGTATCGGCGAAAAGCCGCCGTCGCGAACGAGGCGCTGCACAGGAAGTCTCCGCGACAATCAAACCAACCACGCCGAAAAAACTTCTTGCGTTATTGTCGCGGCAGGACAATCATCCTCTTGGAACGACCGCTGCAAAGCCACCCTGGTCGTCGCCGGTCTCCCATCCAGATTGTCGTGGTACACTTACTGTTCAACCGCCTCAAAACAAAGCTCAGCCACATAGAGCAGGCTATCTACGATGCGCGAGCTTCCGTCGAACTCACTCGTTTGGGTCTGCCGTATCTACCCTGGCCTGCATCGGCGATTGCTCCTTCCGCTTTGATGAGCATCCTGAACGAGCTGCAAATCAACCACCGCAACACCGTAGTCGAGTTCGGCAGCGGGTTGTCGACGATTTACATGGCGAAGGTGCTTAAGCAGCGAGGCGGTTATGTGACGAGCATCGAGCATGATAGCGGATGGGCCGCGCTCGTCCAGGAGTGGATCAATCGTAGCGGCTTGGAGCAGGTGGCCAGGATCGTGGTGGCGCCGCTTGCGTCATGCCCGTCCGCTCTCGAAGGCAATCAATGGTATGATCAAAATATTGTGGCCAAGGCAATTGCCAGCCTCGAAATCGACTGTGTCCTTGTTGACGGCCCGCCCGCGTATGCACCCGGCGCTCAGCTCGCGCGCTATCCAGCCTTCGAAGCTGTGAAGAGCCACCTTGGGACGGAAAGGCACGTCATCTTCCTCGACGACATCGGCCGGCCCGGGGAGCAGGCGATTGTGAAACGGTGGTCGGCCCAGTCGGGCCTCACATTCGAGATGATGCCCGCGCGTGGCGGCATTGCGCGCGCCGTCAAGGGGCCCGCGTACCATTCGGCGATTTGAGAGCGGTATTTCCCAGTTGCAGCGGGACCCCAATCAGTCGATGGAACAGGTCGACGCCGACCGGGCGTTTCGCTAGTTCGTCGGCCTCGCCTGCTGACTCGTGTCCCGATCGACGCCATATCCGCGCTTGTTAGGCGTAATCACAATGCAATACGATCAAGATGTGTTCAAAAACCAGTTCCTAATCGTGAAACGGTTCTTCTACCACGTGATCTACTATCGAAGCATCTCGAACGGCTACCAGGAGCATCAGTTGCAAAATGAATTTTGGACCCTGACGATTGATGCCCATTTGGGTCAAGCCACGATGAACTTGTGCATGGTGTTTGGTTCTGATGGTTGCAATCCAACGCACTGGAAACGGTTGTCTAAAGAGCAATCAAAAGAGCTTACTCAGAGCTTCCGTGACGGGCTATTCCAGGAGCTTGATTTGGACAAGTCAGCCTGGGACAAGTACTGGAATAGCTTCAAGGATTTTCGAGACAATTTTGTAGCGCACCGTGAATTAAATTTTTCCAGGCCAGTACCATATTTTGATACGGCGTTCGATGTTGCGTGTTACTACGACAAGTGGGTGAGAAAAATTATTTCTCCCAAGAAAATTATTTCTCCCCATAAATGCGAAGAACCTTCCCTGGAGCAATTCGCCATGTCTTTGAAGCAGTCAGTTACCCAGTTGGTAAATAAGCTCCTCATTAGTCACAGAAGAGTCCACGTGACGAGAAAGTTTGTTGGAATCTTAGTTTAGCGGTAATCGAGAAGACTGATCGCGAGGACTTTTGAAACGGTGACGCCGTGAACGCGGAAATGAACGAGGCGAGAGAGGCCCTGGAACGCGTTTTCGGCTTTGCCAACTTTCGGCCAGGCCAGCAGGAAATTCTCGAAGCCGTGTTCGCGGGGGAAAATATTCTCGCGGTCATGCCGACGGGATCGGGCAAGTCGCTATGCTATCAATTGCCCGCGATCGTGCGCAGGAGCCTTACCATCGTCGTCTCGCCGCTGATTGCCTTGATGCGCGATCAGCTCTAACGGCATGACGGCGCGCGATTTATCAGGACAAATAATTGTTGATAGCCTAGCGCAGTCCCCTTGCGTGTCGCCGAATGTCCGCTATTGTCTATGACAAAGGGTAACGTGCCAAGACGCGGCTTTTGGTTACCCGTGGCGATACCCCGGAGGAAATCATGGCAAAGCCGCTCACCATCAAAACTCTGGAGAATTTGAAGCCG
Organism: Methylocella sp.; assembly: GCA_036513565.1. Lineage (GTDB taxonomy): Bacteria > Pseudomonadota > Alphaproteobacteria > Rhizobiales > Beijerinckiaceae > Methylocapsa. Next base: position 8,620 of record DATBYR010000216.1, read on the forward strand.
GCCGGCCGCAGGCGTGAGGTTTCCGACGGCGGCGTTCCAGGGCTCTACCTCGTCATTCAGCCGAGCGGCAAGCAGAGCTGGGCCTACCGGTATCGCTTCAACGGACGGCCCCGCAAGTGGACGATCGGCCCCTGCCCTGCCATCGATTTGAAGTCCGCGCGCGAGCTTGCCCGTGACACCCTTCGCAAGGTTGCCGCTGGCGCTGATCCTTGCACCGAGAAAAAGGCCGCCAAGGCCGCCGCGCTTATCCCGACTGGCCTGGACCTTATCGAAACCGTCGCGTCGCGTTTCGTCGCGCAACACGCCAAGCGGAAACTCAAGCCCGCGACGGCCAGGGAAATTGAACGGCTTCTTGAGAAAGAGGTAGTCGCGCCGTGGCGCGGGCGGCGCCTGTCGCAAATCGGGCGCGCCGATATCCATGACCTTCTTGACGGCATCGTCGCGCGCGGGAGTCCGGTCACGGCGAACCGCACGTTGGCATGGTTGCGCCGCATGTCCTCGTGGGCAGTCGAGCGCGGCTTGATCGAGGTATCACCCTGCGCTGGAATACGGGCGCCGGCGGCCGAGACGGCCAGGGACCGGGTTTTATCCGATGATGAGCTTGCAGCCGTCTGGCGGGCCGCGGACGGGCTAGAGACACCTTACAATGCTTTCGTCAAGCTTTTGATTCTGACCGGCGCGCGGCGGTCAGAAGTCGCCGGAATGATGTGGCAAGAAATCGACTTTGACGCGAAGCTTTGGACGTTGCCGGCGGCGAGGGCTAAGAATGCAACCGAATATCAGATTCCATTGTCGGATTCGGCGGTCGAGATCCTTACGCGCTTGCCGCGCATAGCCGGTAGCGATCTTGTTTTCACGTTTTCCGGCCGCGTTCCAATTCGCGGGTTCCATAATATCAAGACGCGCCTCGATGGCTTGTTGCCGGCTGGGCCCCCGTGGACGTTTCACGATCTCCGGCGGAGCTTTGCCTCCGGTTGCGCGCGGCTTGGGATCGCCATCCACATCGTGGAAGCCGCGCTCAACCACAAGAGCGGTTCAATCCGGGGCATTGCGGCCGTTTACAACAGATATTCCTACGACACCGAAAAGCGCGCGGCGCTTGAAGTTTGGGGACGCTATGTCGAAGGACTCGCGAGCGGCAAGCTAGCCGCATTTCGACTCGCCAACGGTGGGCGATCGGCATGAT
>DATBYR010000217.1:0-3072 GCA_036513565.1 Methylocella sp.
TCTCGGTCTAACTTCGCAGTAGCCACGTTAGGAGGATTATCAATGCGCGCGTATGCACTCGCCATCGCTTTTGCGGTGGCTCTTTTTTACCCCGTTTCGTCGTCCTCTCAGGGTATTGAGATTGGACCGGGAGGAGTCCACATCGACCTATGACCGGGAGGGTCTGCGGGGGCTGGCTTGCGCGGCCGAAGTGAGCGCGGGGGGCAACGGAAAATCGCCTAGGCGAACTCAATACCGATCTGCGTAGCTTTCCGCCAAGTCACGCGGCAACCGCGGGCGGGTGCGTGGTCAAGCACAAGATCAAATGAATCCGGAATTCCGATTGGACTTTCCACTTTGAGGCAGGCGCCCTGGTCCGACAGGTTGAGGATCGTACAATCGATCGCCGTCCAGTGATCTTTGAAGGTGATGCGCGCTCTCTTGAAAGCGCGGCGGGGGCGGCGCGCTTCACCTCGGCGCTCTTGCTTCGGTTTATCATTGGTTCGATCTTCCGGCCCCACGCGCCCAGGTTCGTTTCTCGTGGCCGTCATTGCCGTCGCTTGCGTGGTTAGGTTTAAGACACGGAGCTTACGCTGGCAGCCTTGCGCCAAACATGCCGCGAGAGCCGCATGCAAAAGTTACGAGATAGCCGCCCCGGAAATTGGCCGCGTGGGCACGGCGGCGGGATAGGGCATCAAAGATCAAAGATTAAGATAAATTGATTCCCAAGTTCGGGCGAAATTAAAAACCGATGCTTGGTATTGAGCGGCATTGCCCCTGCCCCTCTCTGCATGTGGGCAATGCCCAGCCGTGGGCGTATTTATCGGCAGGCCGCGATCCACGTCGTCCTTTTACGCGTGATCGCGGCCACGCGTGGCAACGCTGCGGGCGGAGCGGAGCGGTTTGCATATTGGCCAAATATTGGACATGCGCCGCGTCTTATTTCATAACTTATTGATTTCACTGGAGCTACATCGGGGCTCTAACTCATAATTTCGCCTTGCTGCGGGGCGGCAAGAGGTCGATCACGAGTTCCGAGGGACGGCAGAGTCTTACCCCTTTCGGCGTCACCACGATCGGCCGGTTGAGGAGAATAGGATGCGCCTCGAAGGCGTCGAGCAGGGCGTCCTCGGCAAGGTTGTTGCCGTTAAGTCCCAACTCGCGAAAAACCGGTTCCTTGTCGCGTAGCAGGGCACGCAGCGGCACGCCCGCGCGGGCTACGAGCTGAAGCAGCAGGAGGCGAGTCGGCGGGGTTTTCAAATATTCGACGATATGCGGCTCGATGCCCGCGTTGCGGATAAGGCCGAGAGTATTGCGCGACGTGCCGCAACGAGGATTATGGTAGATGATGACATCCATTGGCGTCATGTTGATGCGCAAGGAAATTCGCCTCTCAAGGTAATAAAACGCCACATCGAACGCTGCATTTTTCTGGGCGTCGGCCCCTTGCACGCCCGCCAGCGCGGCCAAGATTTCGATAGCGTTCCCGTTGTCCAAGTGTCGATAGTGGACGAAAACTGGACATACGCAAGGAATAACCGCGCGTCTATTTGCCGGTGACCAGCAGAATTTTGCCCAAGTGCGAGAACGATTCCATCATCTCATGCGCTTGGCGCGCTTGTTCGAGCGGGAAGGTCGCATGGATCAGCGGCTTCACCAAGCCCTTGTCCAAGAGCGGCCAGATGTTTTCGCGAAGCGCGCCGGCGACCTCGGCTTTCTGTTGCGCGCTGCGCGCCCGCAATGTCGAGCCGGTCAAGGTCAGGCGGCGCAGCATGATTGGACGCAAATCGAAATTCTCGACCGTCGCCGATTGCATGAAGCCGATCTGGACGAGACGGCCTTCCGCCGCCATCACGGAGAGGTTCCTTGGCAGATACGTCCCGCCGACCATGTCGAGCACGACATCAACACCATGTTTGCCGGCGATCTTTGTTACCTCTTCGGCGAAATCCTGGGTTTTATAATCGATCGCGAAATCGGCGCCGAGCGTCTTGCAGAAGGCACATTTATCGCTCGAACCGGCGGTCGCGATGACCCTCGCGCCGATCTGCTTGGCCAACTGGATCGCGGTCGAGCCAATGCCGCTCGATCCGCCATGCACCAGAAATGTTTCCCCCGGTGCTAGCTTTCCGCGCGACAAAACATTGTCGAACACGGTGAAATAATTCTCTGGAATGCCCGCCGCCGCGACGACCCCCAAAGCCTTCGGCACCGGCAGGCAGAGAAGCGCATGGGCAAGCGCGTATTCCGCGTAGCCGCCTGAGCCGACAAGAGCGCAAACGTCGTCGCCTTCCCTGGGCGCGCTCACGCCTTCCCCAAGGGCAACGACCCGGCCGGAGATTTCGAGACCAGGAATATCACTCTCGCCAGGGGGTGGCGGATAGACGCCTTCGCGCTGCAGGCAATCGGGACGATTGACGCCCGCAGCAGTGACTTCGATCAAAACCTGGCCGGGCCTCGGTTCCGGCACCGGCGCCTCGCCGGTCCGTATTACGTCCGGGCCTCCATGGCCTTCGAAATGAACCTGCCGCATCATCAGCATGGTGTTTTCCGCTTTGCTTATTCCAAAAACAGGAAACGCGGCCCAGTCACGCCGGTTTCGTGAAGAAATAGACGGTCAGCACAAGGCCCACCGCGACGACGAAGCTTCTTACTAATTGTGCCGGCACCAGCCGCGCCGCGTGCAATCCGGCGTAACCACCGGCAATTGCGCCGATCGCGACGATGATCGTCCATTGCCAATGGACGAGACCGGCAATGATGAATGTGACAACCGCCGCCGCGTTCATCAGCGCGCCAAGCAGAATTTTCAGGCTGTTCATCAGCCAAAACTCGCGGAGACCAAAAAGGGTGAGCGCGGCGAGCATGAGAATGCCAATGCCGCCGCCGAAATAGCCGCCGTAGATGGCAACCAATGCCTGCGCGGCAAAAATCCCTTGCTGGTTCAGCCGGAACTTCTTCGCGTCGGAGATCCAAAAATTCCCGCCCGCGAAGATCGCCGTCGCGAAAAGGATAAGCCAAGGCACGATACGGCTGAAGACGGTTTGGGGCGTGACGAGAAGCAGGAGGCCGCCGATGAGGCCGCCGGCAAGG
>DATBYR010000218.1:0-4250 GCA_036513565.1 Methylocella sp.
ATCTGACGCCAACGCTGCACGTTGCGGCTATGTTGATCGAGCGTTTCCGCAAAAACATGGCCGCCGGTGCCATCGGCGACGAAATAAAGATCCTGCGTGCGAGATGGGTTTGCAACCGCTTCGAGCGCCGCGCGGCCAGGATTGGCGATCGGCCCCGGCGGCAAGCCGTCGATCAAATAGGTATTGTAGGGGGTAGGCTTTTCGAGTTCGGCGCGGGTGACCCCTCTTCCCAGCAAGCCTTTGCCCCCGGCCAAGCCATAAACAATCGTCGGGTCGGATTGCAGCCGCATCCTGTTTCTCAGGCGGTTCACGAAAACGCTTGCGACCCGCGGCCTCTCGTCCGCCTTGCCGGTTTCCTTTTCGACGATCGAGGCCAAGGTGACGAGTTCGTAGGGCGAGCGCAAGGGAAGGCCACTCGCCCGGCGCGACCAAATTTGATCGACGGCACGCTTTTGATCGTCCTGCATTTTCTTGATGACATCGACCCGGACGGCTCCCCGCGCAACCTTATAGGTTTCCGGCAGCAAGCTGCCTTCCTTTGGCACGTCCGTGATGTCGCCAAGCAGGACGTCGCTGTTCCGGAGCCGTTCGACGATCTGCTCGCTTGTCAGTCCTTCGGGTATTGTAATGGCGTGCAGCACCTGCTTGCCGCTGATCAGTGTGTCGATCACGTCGCGCAGACTGGCGTTCTGTTTGAAAAGATATTCGCCGGCCTTGAGCTTTGAACGGTTGCCTTCAAGCAAGAGCGCGACGTTGAGCATGAACGGACTGTCGATGACCCCCTCGCGATCAAGTTCGGCAATAATGTCGGGACCCTCGGTGCCGGGCGCGATGTAGAGGACCTTGTTGGCGGCGAGCGGACCAGGTTCAAGCGTCCGGTGGCGGCTCCAGACGAGCCCGGACATGGAGGCGATCGCCGCGACCAACAGAAACGAGAGGAATCCGCTGAACGCCGAGAGCGTGGGGCGCCTGCGGCTCGGCGGGATTGGGGGTGCGGCGGCGGGCTGCAACGCCTCGTTGGGGCTTTGCGGCGTTACTCTTTGGCCGGCGAACCGGCCGCCCGGATGGGTCTCGTCGCGAAGGGTCTGATCCGGCCGATCCGGCGCGTCGTTTCCGTTCGGTTTTGAAGGCGTGCCGTCCATCAACTCAGCCCACGAATTTGCCGCGAGAGCCTTTTCGCATGGGAAAACGCTCGAATGCCATGGTCGTTTCCCACGGTTGTTGGTATAATGGTTTGCTCGACCGCGAACTGACGGATGTTACCTATCCCGCCCGGAAAATATGGCGAAATCGGGTTCAGAGCCGGAATTTCCATTATGGCCGCAATGCCGCGCTTGCCCGCCGGTCATTGCGGACGCTTGAAGACCAAGCAGGCGTTGGTGCCCCCAAATCCGAACGAATTCGACAGAACGAATTCGACCTCGCGCTTGCGCGCCTTGTGCGGCACGAGATCGATTTCCGTTGCAACCGACAAATGATCGAGGTTGAGCGTCGGCGGAACGATTTGATCCCTGATCGCTAAAATCGAGAAAATCGCCTCGACGGCACCGGCCGCGCCGAGGAGATGTCCGATCGCCGATTTCGTCGAGGACATGGAAAGTGAATGGCTGTTGTTGCCCGCTAGCCTCTCGACTGCCCGAATCTCGATTTCGTCGCCGAGCGGCGTCGAGGTTCCATGCGCGTTGATATAGTCGATGTCGCCCGGTGAAATCCCGGCGCGCTTGATCGCCGCCGCCATGGCCCGGCAGGCGCCATCGCCGCTCTCTTGGGGCGCGGTGATGTGATAGGCGTCCCCCGACATTCCGTAACCAACAAGTTCGGCGTAAATTTTGGCGCCACGCGCCTTGGCGTGTCCGTAGGACTCGAGAACAACACAGCCGGCGCCCTCGCCCATGACGAAACCGTCGCGGTCCTTATCGTAGGGCCGCGAGGCTTGCTTTGGCCGGTCGTTGAAATTCGTGGAGAGGGCCCGGCAGGCAGCGAATCCGGCGACGCCGATGCGAGTGATCGCGGATTCGGCGCCCCCCGCGACCATGACTTCGGCATCTTCTAGGCCGATCAGGCGCCCCGCGTCGCCGATCGCATGGGTTCCGGTGGAGCACGCGGTAACGACCGAATGGTTCGGCCCCTTGAGGCCATGCTGAATTGAGACATAGCCTCCGGCGAGATTGATCAGCCGGCCAGGAATGAAGAAAGGCGAAACGCGGCGCGGGCCCTTTTCCTTCAAGACGATCGCGGTCTCGGCGATGCCGCCGAGGCCGCCGATCCCCGAGCCAATAAGAACGCCGGTCTTGATCTGCTCTTCGTAGGTGGACGGCTTCCAGCCCGCGTCGGCAAGCGCCTGCGCCGCCGCCGCGACAGCGTAAAGGATGAAGTCATCGATTTTGCGTTGCTCCTTCGGCTCCATCCATTGGTCGGGGTTGAAGCTCCCGTTGCCGCCGCCGCCACGCGGCACCGGCATGGCGATCTTGCAGGCCAAATCGGAGACGTCGAACCCTTCGATGCGGCGGGCGCCGCTTTGACCCGCCAACAACCGGCTCCAGCTCGGCTCGACACCACAGGCGAGCGGCGAGACCATGCCGAGACCCGTGACAACTACCCTGCGCATCTAAGAGACCTTGCGACTATTCCTGCCGGCGTTGCCGCCCCCCATTGCAACGGCGTTCATTGGAGGAGCGGCCCATCGCGCCGGCGCTCCCCGCGGAGGCGTTGAAAGCTTTGCGCTGCTTCGCCTGCGCGTGGGAGCGTCCGTTCCCACTGAATTATTTTCATGCCTGGCCGCGCTTGCTTGAAAGAAATCAAGCAGCGGATGCTTTCTCAAGAAACGTGATGGCGTCGCCGACCGTCACGATGGTTTCAGCGGCATCGTCTGGAATCTCGACGCTAAACTCCTCTTCGAACGCCATGACGAGCTCGACCGTGTCGAGAGAATCGGCGCCAAGGTCCTCCATAAAATTGGCGCTGTCGATGACTTTGTCGGCATCGACACCGAGGTGCTCTACTACAATCTTTTTCACGCGCTCGGCGACATCGCTCATGGTTGTTTGTTCCTCGTCCTCGGGATTTGCCTACAATTCGCCGCCCCAGGCGGGCGTCGACGCGATACGGGCGCCCGCGAACTGCCTCCCTGATCGCTTGAGCGGGTTGGTAACATACTTCAGTGCGGTTGGCGAGAGCCCGCGCGGTACCCGCGAACAGCCTCATATCCTATTTAAATCATTGCCATTCCACCATTTACATGGAGGGTCTGGCCGGTGACATAGGAGGCTTGCGAACTTGCCAGGTAAACGACTGCGGCGGCGACTTCGGCGCCGGTTCCGAGCCGTCCCATCGGTACCGTGGCGAGGATCGCCGCTTTCTGCTTCTCATTCAAGGCATCGGTCATCGGACTCTCCATAAACCCTGGCGCGATGCAATTTACAGTCACGTTGCGGCTCGCCACTTCGGCGGCGAGGCTCTTATACATGCCGATCATTCCGGCCTTCGCGGCCGCATAATTGCCCTGGCCCGCATTGCCGGTCACCCCAACGATCGAGCTGATCCCGATAATGCGCCCATGACGCTTGCGCAGCATCCCCTTGAGGCATGCGCGGGAGAGACGAAAGGCGGCGGTCAGATTGACGCCCATAACACTGTCCCATTCCTCGTCCTTCATGCGCATGAAGAGATTGTCCCTGCTCACGCCGGCATTGTTGACAAGGATGTCGACGCTTCCCATCGCGGCTTCGGCGGCAGGAACCAGCGCTTCCGTTGCGGATTTATAGCCAAGATCGCAAGGAAAGACGTGGACGTTGGTTTCAAGTTCGACGGCGAGCGTGTCGAGCGCATCGCGGCGGGTGCCCGATAGCCCGACGATCGCGCCTCGGTCATGCAAGGCCCGCGCGATGGCGCCGCCGAGGCCGCCGCTCGCGCCCGTGACGAGGGCCGTCTTGCCGGTAAGATCGAACATGAGACAATGAAACTCCCGTGACGGCCGCCAGGGCTTAAGCCATGGCCCGGTAAAGATCGATGTCGGCCGGAATTCCAATGGAAACGCTGCGCGGCGCGCCGGCGATCCTTTTGACAAGTCCCGCCAAGACTTTTCCGGCGCCGCATTCGACGAACAGCGAAACTCCCCGGCTCGCCATGAAGGCCATGCTTTCCCGCCAGCGCACCACGCCGGTCACCTGGGCGACAAGAAGCTTGCGGATCTCTTCCGGCTCGGTGACCGGCGCGGCCAGGACATTCGAGACGAGCGCAACGCAGGGCGG